>JAUVHO010000007.1 GCA_030593295.1 Methanomassiliicoccales archaeon
GAGAAACTCTTTGATTTGATCTCGTAACCACACACGTTTCAGTGCTTTGGCGTGGCTTGTCACTTTCATCAGCGGCTTGAGTACTGAAGTGTCGAAGAACTCTGAATCCTCATCATCAAGTCTTTCTGGGTCCAATCCGAAGTAGGCCGTGTTCTGAAACATAATGATGCGTGAGTGATCCTCAAGCCTGGATAGAATGAGGTCCTTCATTGCAGCGCCCTTTGAGACCGATGAAAGGGAATAACTGCCTTTCACCGATTTCAGGACACCTCGAAACCTCTTCTGGTGCCTTGTAATGTCCTGATGAAGGTGTTCCCTGAAGTTATACCTCTCCAAACCAGTCAGCCCGTTGACGAGTATGAAATGCTTCGACCAACGCTTTCTCCATTTCTCCCTTTTTGGCTTTCTTCTGCACAAGAGAAAATGAAGGTCGCCAAACTCCAGAGAATCTGTCTTCGAATCCTTGAAGTACTCCCTCACCTTAGGATGACTGAATATCCGCACTGCTGGATGGGAAAAACACTTGCGTCCATACATATGAGATTGCATTGCGGACTCTTCGGCCTGGACATTCTCTCTCCCTGATTCTGTTAACAGATTCATGCACGAATGATTAACAACAAAGTACTTAAACTCAACGTCATTACTCCCCGGGCCTCGCCCCCCTTGAGGTTCAGGAGGTGAATGAATGAAGAAGATATGGATAGAGAAAGAGACGCACGAACTACTCGAAGAGCTGTCTGAGACAGAGAGCAGGAGTCCCTCCAGTCTTGCGGACGAGATCCTCTGCCAATCCCTGAAAGACATAATGGAGGAGCTTGAAAGCCAGGAAGATGATGGGGACGATGATGAAGAGAGCAACGAGAATGGTTGTGAGACTGAAGAAGACGATGATGACGAGGATTACGAGGACTAGAGTAGGCGATAACAGTGTCAGGAGAATGCGAAGACAAGGTTCTTTACTTCGAGGGCGACCAGTTGCGAGTCTTCAGGGGAATCATAGAGTCAGAAGACCAGCACTTCATATGCCTGAGGCGCAGGGATGGAATGGTGCGAATCGCAAAGACCAGCGTGGTGAAAATACAGCAAAGGACATCATCACTTGATGAGGATTGACAGGTGACAGACTTGCAGGGCCTCTTGGAAGGGATGACAGAGAGAGCATGGGACCGAGATTAGACACAGGAAGGTCTCGATTTGGACAATGAGGATCGCTCCAAGAAAATCAAACGAGGTATCGAAAGAGCCAAAGCGATTAAGGGGAAGTGGGGTCGACCGGGTGTTGCCGAGCTCAAGGGAGACCCGCATTTGGCCGCTAAGGCATCAGAATTGCGGTCTGAAGGCTTCTCTTGGTCACAGATAGCCTCTCGCCTTTCCATAAGCAGAAGTAGCGCTAGAAGGCTCGTAAACCTGTGCCAAAAAGATGCAGAAAGCCAGATAGACAACGATCCCGATTCACCAGTGTCAATTGGAGATGTTTCTGACACGTGTGTCGAAAAGATGGACAGGAAAGAAGTTGTTCAGGCGGATCTTGTTGATGTTGTCCAGTCTATAGATGTTTCGACAAACGATGAGGTTCTGGCAAAGATGCCTAGAACGTTCCAAATATTCTCGGACCTCCTCAAGCAGGTGAGAGAGGATCAGCCTAAGAACACAGATTGATTTGAACCTTGACTATTCATCTCCCCCTCGGCGTAGATTTACTAGTCCCCAGTCGTCTTCTAATAGCCGCCATGGAACGTTGGAGCATGTGCCATCGGGACGTTCTCAATGATTTTGCTCAAGTGGATGCGTTTGATGACTTGTTCGCTGCGAATCTAACATACGACCATTTGGAGCGTTCAATTGCCCTTGTTTGATGGACAGGATTGCGAAACAAAGAAAAACCTGTGAAGGAGTTACGAACGGGCGAAAAATCTGATGAGCGGATAATATCGCATCGTAAGACTTAAATCTTCACATCTCATTGGTTTTTTCTGAGCGGGGGAGGAACTGACTTCGGGATAATGACAGAAACAATTCTAATTCTCTAGAAGGGAGGAGGAAGAATGAAAGGAAAGATAGTAAGAATATTGAACGGAATGCTGTGTGCAGTGCTGGTAGCTACTTTGTTTGTCTCGGTGATCTCTATGAACTCTGGAAATGGATTGCAATCGGGCAGTCCTGCGGGTGGTTCGCCAACGGAAGTTTGGGTCGATGATGATTTTGATTCCTCAACACCAGGTTGGGGGGTGGACCATTTTGATGTTATACAGGATGGTGTGGATGCTGTTGCGGAAGGCGGAACTGTGTATGTGTACAATGGGATGTATTATGAGAATGTGGACGTGGGCAAGACGATAGATTTGACAGGTGAGGATAGGTATGATACCATCATCGATGCAGGTGGTAGTGGAGATGTCATCCATGTGAGCGCAGATTGGGTGAATGCAAGTGGGTTCACTTTGAGGAACAGCGGGGGCCAGGGATGGCCTGTTTATGATGCAGGGATAAAGCTTCACATCGTCCAGAACTGCACGGTCATTGACAACAACGCCTCGAATAATAGTGGTCATGGCATCTACCTCCGTTATTCCGACGGGAACAGCGTCACAGGCAACAACGCCTCGAATAATAGTGAATATGGCATCCATCTCGAAGATTCCGACGGGAACAGTGTCACAGGCAACAACGCCTCGAATAATGGGTATGGCATCGTCCTCGTAGATTCCGACGGGAACAACATCACAGGCAACAACGCCTCGATTAATGATGATTATAACATCTACCTATATTCTTCCAACTGGAACAACATCACAGGCAACAACGCTTCCTCAAGTATTTGGGGTTCTGGCATCCACCTCTCTTCTTCCAACTGGAACAGCATCATAGGCAACAACGCCTCCTCGAAAGGCGAAGATGGCATCTACCTCTTTTATTCCGACTGGAACAGCATCATAGGCAACAACGCTTCCTCGAAAGGCGAAGATGGCATCCACCTCTTCTATTCCGACTGGAACAGCATCATAGGCAATAACTTCTCCTCGAACAAAGAAATTGGCATCCACCTCTCTTCTTCCAACTGGAACAGCGTCACAGGCAACAACGCCTCGAATAATAGTGTTCATGGCATCCGCCTCGAAGATTCCGACGGGAACAGCATCATAGGCAACAACGCCTCGAGTAATGTGCATGGCATCTATGTCTATGATTCTGACTTTAACGTCGTCGATGGCAATACCGTTTCCAGCAACGAAAATGGCATTACTCTCTCCAGCGGTGACGGAAATACCATCCAAGGTAATACCGTGTCTACAAACTTTGGTTATGGCATATATCTCTACTCTTCAGTCAACGATTTTGTTTACCACAATGACATCATAGGCAACACAAATCAAGCCTTTGATGATCGGACCGACAATTATTGGGACGATGGTTATCCTTCTGGTGGCAATTACTGGTCTGACTATATCGGTGCAGATAGCTTCAAGGGCCCCAATCAAGACATTCCAGGCAGTGATGGAATAGGTGACACGCCCTATGTGATCGATTCAGATTCTCAGGACGACTACCCCCTTATGGAATCCTTCAGTCCAAACCTACCTCCAATTGCTATTGCCGGCACGTCCCTCGATTCGGGCTCTCTTCGTCTGGATGGGAGCAAATCATACGATCCGGAAGGGGACACGCTCACATACACCTGGGTCCTCATAGGAATCACAGACCCAACTTTCAACGATGTCCGAGTAGGTGTCGCACCTTTGATTGACGACCTTGTAGCTGGAGAGTACGAGGTGACCCTCAGGGTAGATGATGGAGGCAAATCGGACACGGACGTCATGCTCCTCGGAATTTTGCCCAAGCCCGGGAAGGTCTATCCTGCTGACGCCTTGGCAGACCTGATGGACGACGCACAGGCCGCAGGGGTAACCGGAGGTGCACTGCAAATGCTTCAAAATGCGTTGGATAAATGGAATCAGGGAGACAAGATTGGGTCGATTAAGCATCTGACGAACTTCATTGATATGGTGGGGCAAGATGCGAGCTTGAGCGACGAAGATAAGAACGAGCTCATCGACAAGGCAGCGATCATATTGGCGAGCATGGAATTCGGATGAAGGAAATGTGAGTCGAGGGGAAGCGAAAAATCACGACCTCTGATACATTCTATGTTCATCTTGAATCATCAGCCTGCAGCTCAGTCGACAAAACCTCAGAATTGCGGCCTAGGGGGCTTTCGTTGTTGCAGGTAGCCTCCATCTGCAAAACAAGTGGGAATTGCGCTGGAAGGCTTGCGAATCTGTGCCAAAAAGGGATGTTTCTGGCACATGTGCCAAAAGACAGATAGGAAGAAGATTGTTGAGAGAGACGTTGTTCATGCCGTCCAGCCTATGGATGTCTCTACAGAGAATATGGTCCTGACAAGGATGCCCAAAATATGCCTAAACCATTCCAAATATCCTCCCACCTTCTCAAGCAGGTGAGAGAAGATCAGTCCAAGAACGTAGTGTGATTTGAACCTCGACTATTCATCTCCCCCTCGGCGCTAAATCAAAGGTTTAGATCCCCTAGAAACTATACACTGCTCGATGAAGGCTGGGATTGACCTTTACAATTACAGGGACAGACGGCAGAGGCGATATGTCTAAGTACCACGCCCATCGAAAAAGCTGGCATAGGTTGCAGGCGTGATGCGGTTGCTGGCAGGTCAGAAGATTCTGAGAAGTACGTTCAATTAGCAGGGGGAGCTGGAGAGAAGATCGAAGACAAGGAGAACAGGGAATACTTCTTCAGTGAGCTCGAAACAGTCCCTGCATACTCAAATGAGTGATCCAGGCTTGACCCATTCCGGCCGATCAGGCTTGGCCGAAAGATCCAAAGAAGAAGTTCTCAGTTGATGTACGAGGATGTCCACGATTCCTATTACTCTTGCGCAGGACGAATCAATCGTTCACCAATCATACCTGGGTTAGGTGCTGATAGGAAACATTTTTAGTCCAGAAGCCAATGGTTGGATTGGAGGCTAAGGTGCGCATTGGCATTTTGGTTACTGGCATAGTCCTATCCGCGGTAGGCTTTGTATTCTCTTCTTCGATGCTGTTTATCATAATGGGTCCGGTTGCCTTGGTGGGCTTGGCACTCATCTTCATTGGGGTGCTTCTTCCAGATAAGCATCCTTCAGAGACCTATGACTACACCTCAACTCTTCAGAACTTGACGAGTCGTGTGTGGTTACTTGAAAGGCGTTTGTGGGAAACTGAACAACGCCTTCACAGTGCCGAAAGAAGTATTTCCGGGGCATCAGAAGAGAAACCGGTCCAAGAAGAAGTGCCGATCGAAGCTCCGCCAGCAACCGTGCCGGTGTCTGCCGAGGAAGTACGAGTGACTCCTGTCCCCGGATTCCAATACATCGCAGAAGCTCCCTCATCTAAACCTGTTGTCACCAAACGTCCAATTCTTCCAACTGGAGTATCGAGACTTGAGATGGAATTGGGTGAGAGATGGTTCCAGCGGATTGGGATTGTGGTTCTTGTGATCGCGTTCCTTTTCGTTCTAGCCATCGCGATTCCCAACATGACATCCGAGCAGATCATCGCGGTCGACTTCGTCTCTGCACTCGCAATCGGCTTGATAGGAGAGTATTTGTACTCAAGGAAGAACATGCACTTCTACGCCAAGGGTCTGCAGATTGGAGCCTTCGCAATAGCACACATTGGTGTTTGGGGGAGCGGTTTCTACTTCAGACTAGCAGGTTTTCCCTGGCCATTTGCACTCGGAATATTGCTTGTTCTCGGGGGAGTGGCAGCTCTGAGGTACAAATCTCCTTTCATGTCCTTTCAGACCGGTTTTCTGTTTCTTGCTTGGATTGGATGGCTGCGGCTGATTGATGAGCTCACAGCCCTCAACTTCTCGATAGTCCTTGCTGCTGGCGCAATTGGTATCCTGGCTTTGGTGCTTGCCCAACGACTGGAATTGCCTACAATCATTCTGATATTCTCAGTGGATGCGTTCGCCCTGGCCTCTTCCAGCCTGGTAGATCCCTTCGGCCTTCTGCCCGTACTCACACTCGGCTTCATCACCATCGGAATCGTGGCCTTCATTCGTCATGAGAGGATTATCAAGATCGAGCTCTTGAGCAGGTTTGACGCTTGGGCCTTAGGGATTGTCCTGACATATGGCCTTGCATTGGTATACGCCTTGCAGTTCACTGATGTGATTGCGGTTGCGGTGGTTGTCATCTTCACTGTCCTTCTCGTATTCTCAGAGTTCTCAACCAAGGACAGAGAATTCACTTTGGCCTTTGCTGGGCTAACGGGTCTACTGCTGTTTCTAGTTCCATTCATTATGGATCAGGGAGAAATCGCGTTTGCGATTTACCCAGTATTGCTGATTGCCATAGCATTAGGGAAACCGGTCAAGGGACTTGCCTGGATGCCCAATTTGATATATTTCGGATTGGTAGTCTTTGCATTCTACGGGGCTTTGGGCTATTTCGCCATCAATCTCAATGTCATATGGGTCTTTTTCTTTGGCACCATGGCGATTCACGTGTTCCTCCAGAAGGAATCTGGTTATGCCTTAGATTTGGAGGATGTTCCAACCGATTTCCAGGTCATCATCCTTGCGGTGATTCTCTGTGGTGTCACAGCCCGCATCCTCTCAGGAGAGTCGGCGCTCATACTGTATGCCGTTGCCATTCCTCTGACCTTACTCGTTAATCGAGATTCTTTCCGAAATGAACCCATCAAATTCCCCCTGACCATCCTCGGCCTGGGACTGGCGTTCGGACTTGCCAGGTGGTGGGCATTGGTGCCTGTGCTCGGGGAAGAATATTCAGCTAATACCATCCTTTTAGCTACCTATCATCTCGTTGGCATGTTGATTCTGTGTGCGCTCGTGTACAAGTACGAACGGAGAAACGTTGAAGACACGGGTAAGAAGGAGGGCTACGGCACATCTGTCGCCTCTTTGACACTCCTTGTGGGACTAGTCGCCCAGGATCCATACGTGGCAATCTTGTTCATCGCCCTGCCTCTGGCAGTCGTCGTCTTAGCCTACCGGGTCAACGATGCGTTCACCTTCAACCTGTCTTACATCATCCTAACCCTGCAGATTCTCGGCGGTTCCATGAGGTTTCTTGACAGCCCATCGGATATCATTTACGCCTTGCCCATATTCGCCACAATCCACATGCTCCTTGGTTTCCGCCTGAGCATGTACTCTGACCGTCAACAAATCGCCAGATCCTCTCAGTTAGTTGGTGCCGTGGCCTGGTTCGTGATAGCTCCCATAACTTTCGGACCAGGCGTGATAACCACGGTTTCCTGGACTGTTCTTGGGGCGGTCACCGTGGCCTGGGGTCTTTGGCGACGTTTTCCAGATATCCGGTATCTTGGTTTTTTCGTGTTCTTCTCAGCCCTTGGAAAGGCGTTCTTATATGACATCGCCGGCCTGCCAATAGAGATAAGAATCCTGGGCCTTGTGATTCTCGCAGTGGCCCTGCTGGCCATATCATACGGATACACAAAATACAGAAAGAAGCACGTTGAAATTCTCAAAACCAAGGCCCAATTGTCCGCCAAAGAATCGCAATGATTAGGGTGAGTAAACCTTCTTCTTGACCTCTTGAATCGCGTGGACCGGCATCGGGTCAACACCCTTCAGAACGGCCAGATAGAAGCTGACGTAATCTCCAAGATACATGTTGTGGAGCATTCTTGACAGGACGGTCGTTCCTTGAGCCCATACCTCGTGGGTCTTCGCCTTCTTGCCCAGCATCTCAACGGCCACCCTCACCTGATTCCTGGTTTCATTGTTCTCGTGCTTGTCCCTGAGGAATATTGCTGCGAACCTCTTCCCTTTGGAATCTGTCGCCCATCCTTCGATCTCGTTGTGGGTCATCTCAGGGATCTCGCTTTTCCACGCGAGCGTTTTGGCGTTCTCGTTTATCTGCGTCTTCCACCTTCTGGCAACCGCATTGTAGATCGTGTGACCGTAAATCGCGGGAATTCTCTTCTCCAGGAGCTTGGCGATCTTCTTGGCTTCGTTGTTCTTGGCCTCCACGTTAGCTGTCCAGCCGTGTTGGATCTCCTCCAGGAAGCCTCTGGCTTCGCGCATATCCTCCTCCACCCTGACGAGAGCAGCCTCCTGTAAAAGATAAGCTATGGAGGAAAACAGGTATCCTATCGCACCTCTTGGCGGCATCCCTGGAGGCAGTAGGATACAGGGGAAACCCCTCGATCTGCACAGCTTCTCGAGCTTTCCTCCTGATGTCACTCCAACTATCCTGCAACCCCTCCTGAGAGCGTGCTCCGTACAAGCCAACGTCTCTCGAGTGTTCCCTGAGTAGCTCACCATTATAGCCAGAGTGTCTGGGCCAGCGAACCTGGGCAGTCCAGAGGTCCTGTTTGCCATTATCGGGATATGCATCTTATCGCTCAACCAGTCCCTTATGAGTTCTCCCCCCACCGAGGATCCTCCCATTCCAGAGACTATTACCGATGATGGGTTCTGTTTCGGAAGGTCCAGTCCGCTAACAAGTGATTTTGTTCTATCGATCTGTGACGGCAAGGACGAGATAACCGCCAGCATGTTTGATTTGTCCACTGCGTGTATCTTCTTGATGTCGTCGAGCATTCGTCGACTAATGACCCCATCGAGATTATAACTTTTTTCTATCCTAACCTACTATTTTCTTGGTAGCTACAATAAAGTTAATATGTTCGACCAGCATGGAGAGTCGTATGGAATCCCACATACAGAAGGCGATCGAGGAACTGAGGAAGGGTAATATCGTCCTGATCTATGACGCTGACGGGAGGGAAGAGGAGACCGACCTGGTCGTGGCCTCTCAATTCATTACACCCGACAAGGTCAGAACACTGAGAAAGGACGGCGGAGGGCTCATTTTCATGATGGTCCACTCGGACGTGTGGAAGAAGTTCAAGCTACCGTTCCTGACCGACGTCTATACCGATAACTGGGAGAAGTACCCGGTATTCAAGGCCCTGATACCCAACGACATACCATACGACACCAAATCATCCTTTTCCTTGACCATAAACCACAGAAAGACCTTCACCGGCATCACGGACGTGGACAGGGCGATGACCATGAAGGAGTTCGCCAGGGTGTCGGCCGAGGCGTTCGAACTGCACGACGGTCATGCTTTGGATATGTTCGGTCAGGAGTTCAGGTCACCAGGTCACGTTCCGATATGCTCGGCGTCCACCAACGTATTGGAGAACCGGTTCGGACACACAGAACTGAGCGTGGCACTCATGACGATGGCCGATCTGATACCGATTGCGACCGGATGCGAGATGATGGCCGACGGGGGCAATGCGCTCTCCAAAGAAGAGGCGATGGCCTATGCAGAGGAACACGGACATGTTTATCTCGAGGGGCGGGAGATAGTAGAGGCTTGGAGGAAATGGTCCGAGTAATGGCTAGCGGGGTATTCGACCTGATCCACTTGGGTCACGTTCACTATCTTGAGGAAGCGAAGAAGCTTGGCGACGAGCTTGTTGTTGTGGTCGCCAGGGATTCCACGGTCAGGAAAGAGAAGCACGAGCCCATAACCCCGGAGGAGTTCCGCAGAGATCTGGTGGAGTCACTGAAGCCGGTCGACAGAGCCGTCCTTGGCGGAGAAGGTGACATGTTCAAGGTAGTGGAGGAGCTGAGACCGGACGTCATCGCACTGGGTTACGATCAATATCACGACGCCGAGAGGATAGAAGCGGAGCTGAAGAAGAGGGGGCTTGACATTAAGGTGGTCAGGCTGGCCGAGCTGAACGGAGACCTTGACGGGACCCGAAAGATCATCAAGAAGGTCGTGGACTGGTTCACTGCCAGCGAGAAGCTTCGCAAGGCCGAGGAGGGGAACGAATGAAGAAGATAGGCGTTGCTGACACAACATTCGCTCGGTACGATATGGGAGGATCGGCGATTGAAGAACTGAAGAACACTGGGACCGGGTTCAAGATTGTGAGATACACCGTTCCTGGTATCAAGGACCTTCCCGTCGCGTGCAAGATGCTCATCGAGGACCAAGATTGTGACATCGTGATGGCACTGGGTATGCCGGGTGCCCTTCCGATAGACAAGCAGAGCGCCCATGAGGCGTCCTCCGGGATCCTGGATGTTCAACTTCTGACAAACAAACACGTGATCGGGGTGTTCGTCTACGAGGATGAAGCGAAGGATGAGAAGGAACTGGCATGGCTGGCCGACAAGAGGTCCAGGGAGCATGCGGTCAACACCTACAACTTACTGTTTAAACCCCAAGAGCTCAGACGGAAAGCTGGAAAGGGAATGAGGGAAGGGTTCGAGGACGTAGGTCCTTTGGAGGTGAATGAATGAAGATAGGAATAGTGGTGAGCGAGTTCAACTACGACATAACCGGCGTGATGCTGGAACGGGCGAAACAACATGCGGAATTCCTGGGAGTGGAGGTTGTCGAAGTGGTCAACGTCCCGGGCGTGTACGACATACCGTTGGCGACCAAGAGTCTGCTCAAGAGAGACGAGATTGACGCTACCGTTGCTTTGGGCGCCGTTCTCGAGGGTGAGACCGAGCACGACGAGATCGTCATGGGCCAGACCAGCAGGAAGATAGTGGATCTGTCTGTTGAATACGAAAAACCAGTTGGACTTGGGATCACCGGACCTGGGATGACGAGGCTTCAGGCGGAACAGAGGATTGACAGGGCGAAGCAGGCCGTGGAAGCTGTTGCGAAACTACACAAGCGGTTGAAGTGACCTTCTCGGTGCCAAATCTCATTTTCAATTTCGAAACTGATAACCAAAGGTTTATAGTGAATAGCATGCGTCTTTCGCGTGATATACTGGAATGTTGATATTCCAGAGAATCAGCAAGGGATTGAAATGGCAGACATAACGTCCATCGAAGAGGTCTTGAGCGATCTGGAGAACTATCCAGGTGTGAACGAAGCCGTCCTGATTTCTAGGAGTGGTATGCACATTGCGGGGACCGTTCCCGATGGCGCCCATCCGGAGACATACGTGGCAATGTTCGCCATCCTTCTTGGCGCGGCTGAGACCGCCATATCCGAGCTCAAGGAGAGCTTGGACGCAGTTCTCATCAATCTGGAGGAATCCAAGGTGATGGTCATCAACGACGGTCCCAAGGCGCTCTACGTGCTCAGACTTGATGGCGATGTCGATCTTCACGGACTGGAGACAAAGCTGCTGGAGACTTCAAAATCCATCGAGCAGTACCTCTAGATCCTCTTCATCCCTCTTCCGAACCACTCGGAAACGGTTTTAGCCACATATTTAGGAGAACCAGCTGGCCTGCTCTTCCCGTAGACCTTCGACCTGCCCTTCACGATCTCTTCGAGAGCCTGTTCTTCTGTCTCGATGTTCGATTCGAAGACGGTCACTCCTGTCCCGATATCCTCTATCTTGTGGGCATCGCTCCCGCCCGTGACCCCCAGGTCCAGTTTCTCTGCCAGAGCTATTGCTTTCTCGTTGGTGCTCTTGGGTGAACGCGCGTTAAGGCCTTCGATCGCGGAGAAATCCGTATTGAGAACCACTCTCTCTCCCACACCGGACCAGAATCTGTATGGATGAGCCACCACAGGCGTTCCACCTGCCCTTCTGATAGCGTCCACAGTGTTCTGGGGTGTCATGTCCCGGGGGATCTTCTTATCCACTCCATATGCGATTATGTGCCCCTCTGATGACGAGACCTCTGTCGCCCTTATCACCACAAAACCCTCCATCTCCTTTGCCAGTTCAAAAGCTTCCAGGGAGCCTGCTATCTCGTTGTGGTCCGAGATTGCCAGGCCATTCAGGTTCCTTGCTTTGGCTGTCTTGAGAATGTCCTTGATCTCAACATCTGTATCCACAGAATGGGCGGAATGAATATGGAGGTCCATCATCATCTAATCACGTGATCTTCGAACCTGGGGCGACTTCCTTGTCCAATGAGACGTAGGCATCTCCCACCTTGAACGGGAACACCTTGTCATCCCCTGTGAAGAACATAGCCACCAGCTTCCCTTCAGGGGTCTCTAAGTCTATGAAATGATTGGGAGCCACCTGCACACCTTTCTCAGTTCCCAGACCTATTCGCAGCCTGAGCTTCTTGAACTCTTCGAACTGAAGTATGGGCGCATCCTCGGTCCCCATGACCCTCGTCCCGGGTTCTGCTCCGGATTCGTCCACGAGCAGTGAAACAATATCACCGTCTTCCGCAGCCAGGAGCATACCTCTTGATTCGATACCCCTCAGCTTCGCGGGCTGAAGGTTGCACAGGACGATGATGTTCAAGCCGTCCATTTCCTCGTTCTCATAATGCCCCTTCAAGCCCGAGACTATGGTCCTCTTCTCCGTCCCAATGTCGATCCTCATCACCTGGAGCTTGTCCGCATTCGGATGATCTTCCACGCTCAGGACCTTTGCCACACGGATATCCATCATGTTGGTCTCCTCCTCTTCCTCCTCCTCCAATTCCAGTTGCAGTTTCTCGAAGAGCGGCACTGGTCTGGTCAATTTCGTTCCGACGGACACATCCTCCAGGGCGTCTTCCCAGTCGTGTTCTTCGACCGTATCCTCATTGCCCAGCATCTTCCACAGTCGCTCAGAGGAGTGCGGCAGGAAGGGATATGCCATTATGCACAGTGCCCGGACGATTCTCAGACAGACATATAAGGTCGTCCCACACGCTTCCCTGTCCTCCTTAATCTGCGACCACGGGGCCTTGGTGTCCATGTACTGGTTCCCTGACCTTGCCAGCTCCATCAGTGACTTGATGCCCGCCTTGAACTCGCATGCTTCTAGATGATCGCCCACCTTCTTCCATTGCTCCTCGATCTTCGTCAGGGCTTTCTTGTCCACTTCTTCTAGGTCACCTGGTTTTGGCATCTCCCCGTAGTTCTTGGCAGTGAAGCTCAAGGCTCTGTGCACGAAGTTACCGTAAGTTGCCACCAGCTCTCCGTTGTTCTTGGCGATGAAGTCGTCCCACCCGAAGTCCGCATCCCTTATCTCGGGCATGTTGACCGTCAGATAATACCTCAGCGAGTCCACCGGGAACTTGTCCAGCAGCTCATCAATTGTGAGCGAAATGCCTCTGGACTTGGAGAACTTCTCCCCTTCGATCCTCATGAACTGGTTCGCGGGCACATTATAGGGGAGGTTCAGATCTCCGTGTGCCAGCAGGACAGCAGGCCAGAATATCGTGTGGAATAGAACGTTGTCCTTGCCCAGGAAGTAGTAGTGACGAACATCCGGATCTTGCCAGTATTCCTTCCATTTGTCGGGTTCTCCTTGCCTCCTCGCCCATTCGACGCTCATGGTGAAATAGCCCATGAACGCCTCGAACCAGACGTATATCTTCTTATCCTCGTGACCCTCGATGGGTATGTCGATGCCCCAGCCTATGTCCCTGCTGACCGGTCTGTCCCTGAGCCCGCCTTCCAGCCAGGCTTCGGTTGCCTTGATGACAGGCGTTCTCCAGAACTCCTTGTCTTGGAGGTACTCCCACAGAGGCCTCTCGAAGGCCGAGAGCCTGAAGAACAGGTGCGTCCTCTCTTTCATCACGGGGATCTCACCGCAGTTCAAGCACCTTGGATCAGTCAGATCTTCCGGGTCCAGCAGCTTCCCGCATTCGTCGCAGTTGTCTCCCCTGGCAGCATCATAGCCGCAGTGCGGGCAGGTGCCTTCCACGTATCTGTCTGGCAGGTACTTCCCGCATTTCTCGCAGAACGGGAGAACCATCTCCTTCTCGTAGATGTGCCCCTTTTCGTACAGCTTCTTGAACATATCTCTGGCCACTTCCTTGTGAGTTGGATCTTCGGTGCTGAGGAAGAGACTGTAAGAAGAACCCAGTTTCTGCAGGCTCTTCCAGTTCAGTTCGTGATACTTATTGGCTAGATCAACGGGCGTGACGCCCTCCTCGTCCGCCTTTATAGTGGTCGGGGTGCCGTGCATGTCCGATCCCGATACCATCAGGACCTCGTTCCCTTTCATCCTCTGGAATCTGGCGAAGATGTCGGGCGGGAGATAGCAGCCAGCAACTCCTCCGATGTGAATGACGCCGTTCGAATATGGCCATGCGACCCCGATGAATATCTTAGCCATTATCGGTAGAAAAGTCTCAAAGGATTTAAAGGTTCAGTGTTGGAATGGCTCAGTCCACCCTCTTCAGGCCCTTTCTGTAGACGGTTCTGGCCAGTTCGGGATACCAGCTCTTGTATTCGGTCCAAGTCTTGATGAACTCATCCTTGACATCGGAAACCACCTTCGCCGGAACGCCCACGGCCACCTTTCTGCCGGGAATGCTCCTGCCGTGAGGTACGACCGCTCCCTCTCCTACGATCCCCCACTCGCCCACCTCTGCCCCTTGACCAACAACGGCTCCCATGCCTATGAGGGCCCAATCGCGAATCGTACATCCGTGAAGTATGGCAGCATGACCAACCGTGACCTTGTTCCCAATTCTGCACGATCCGACCGGTTTGGCGTGGATCACGCAGTTGTCCTCAATGCACGTCTCGTCGCCTATGAAAATGGCGCCGTAATCCCCCCTGATGCTGGCACCTGGTCCTATCCAGCTAGCCTCCCCGATCGTCACCTCCCCGATGACACTGGCCGTCTCGTGAATGTATGCATTCTTCCCGATCTCCGGGACCTTCCCTTCCAGTTCGTATACCGCCATTGATGACCCTTCCTCTCGCTCCTAATGACTTCCTACCTTAAAATCTGAATGGAATCCAGACGGCCAGGCACACCACCCGAGAACTTTTTCCCATGGGTAAGGTTAAAGCCACCTTACGCATTTGCCCAACCGGGGCCTTCTATGATTGACCTGGAGCAGATAAGAAGGGACGTCGAAGCCTGCGAGCGCGGAATGAACGAGGAGTACTACCTGAACTGGTCAGGTCAGAAGGATGATCTTGATACCGCATCTGTGTTGAACAAGTGCCCGAGTTTGAGCAGCCGTGAGACGGTGGATCACATTGCGGCCAGGAGGCAGATAGCCGAGCCGGCAGAGGAGAGGAAGCTCAAGTACCTGCACGGAGTCACGGTCGGATTCTACCTGGCCAGCTTGGTCAAGGACCTGAATGACGCAAAGGAGACCGAAGAGGCCAAGCTCACGATCGATGTGGACGGAGAGGAGATGGCTTACAGGATGTCCGGCGTGCACATGGTGAACGAGGACGACAGGGCAAAGAGACACGCCATCCACGACGCCCGCCTGAAGGCATCCGATGGACTGAACAAGATCCTGGTGGAGAGATGGGGAAAGCTGCACAACACCGCGGTCGACCTCGGATACAACAACTACACCATGCTCTACAAGAACCTCAAAGGTATCAACTTCACATCACTTCTCAACGAGATCAAGGAGTTCAAGCAGAGGACCGACAAGCTGTACAGGGAGAAGATGGGCGAGATGACCGATTCACTGGGTGTGAGCCTGGAGGAAGCGGAGAAGCACGACATTGCTCACCTTCTGAGGGCGAAACAGTTCGATCCCCACTTCAAGAAAGGGAACTCTCTTCCGGCGCTCAAAGAGACCCTCAAGGGACTTGGAATTGACCTGGACAGCCAGAAGAACATCACTGTGGACATAGAGGAGAGGGAGAAGAAGACCCCAAGGGCTTTCTGCGCCCCGTTGGACGTCCCCAGCAAGATCATGCTCGTAACCATGCCTCAGGGAGGCTATTCGGACTATTCTTCGCTCTTCCACGAGGCCGGTCATGCCGAGCACTATGGAAACGTGAATCCCGACGAACCCATGGAGTTCAAGTATCTGGGAGACAACTCGGTCACCGAGTCCTTCGCATTCACCTTCGACTACCTGCTGACCGATAGGAACTGGGTCAACGAATACATCAAGATGCCCAATGTTGACGAGTACATCCATCATGCCTTTGTGGACAAGTTGTTCTTCGTCAGGAGGTACGGCTCCAAGCTGGAGTATGAGATGAAACTCCATACCGACGGTCTCCCGGGAATGGACCAGGTCTACAAGTCGGTCATGGAGGACGGCATGGTATTCAAACATCCCAGGGAACACTACCTTCTGGACGTGGATGATGGATTCTACTGTGCCCAGTATCTCAGGGCTTGGATATTCCACGCCCAGTTGATCGACCTCATGAAGGAGAAGTTCGGAGAGAAGTGGTTCCTGAACACCAAGTCCGGCAATTACCTGACCGATCTGTGGTCTGTGGGCCAGAAGTACGACGTCGTTGAGCTGGCTCAGAACGAGGGATTCCAGGGACTCGATATCGAACCTCTGACCGAGGAGATCATCGCCAACCTCGAGTGATTTCCCCGCCTGAGAGCCGAATAGAAACGGTTATTACAGAGAAGCCTAATTTCGCCCCGATGGTCGGACGATTTAAGAAGCGCAACAAGAACGAACCAGCCGAGTCCGTCGAGATGGGTGAGTGCCCGACATGCGGTTCGAGCATTCCGCTGGACGCGAGCGAATGTCCAGATTGTGGCGAGGTTTTTGATCTTGAGGAATTCGGGGTTGCACCCGGTGAGGAGATAGTTGAGAAGGGCGGAAGAAAGGAGAAGCTGCTTTTCTACCTCGGTGTCATTCTCATTCTTGTCGGTGGTCCCGGTGTCGCAATGGGCTCCTGGGTCCACGACTGGTTTAGGATACCGTTCCCCGGCCCGGAATATCACGCTTACGACGTTTTTGGTCCTGTGAACCGCTTCGTCGCCATGCTCGGACTGATCATCCTGATAATCGGGATAGTTTTCCTCATTCTCTCGTTGAGGTCCAGCAAGGTCGTCACCGACGAGGACTATGAGGTCGGGATCGATAGGAGCGAACCTCTGAGATAGTCCCGTTGCATAAAGGTAATATTCTATGATTCAATAGCACCAGCCATGAAGCCTGAGGTCGCTGCCAAGAACGTGCTCACTTATGTTCTGGAGGCCGTCGCGGGGGAGAGCATCATAATCATTCATGACGATGTTCTATCGAAGGTCGGGGAGGCCTTTGGTGAGGCGGCTCTTGATATGGGAATGTGGGTTAGGTCCATCCGCTTGGAGACCGCCGAGACCAGGAAATCGATCCCGCCAGCTCTGAGAGAGGTACTCGTACGGGAGCGCCCGGATATCTACGTTAACATCTTCCGTGGTCCAAGCGAGGAGACCCCTTTCAGGATATCTGTCACCAAGCTCCAGACCCGCAATAAGCTCAGGCTCGGCCACTGCCCTGGCATCTCATTGAGCATGCTGACCGATGGGGCCATGGCTTTGACCGGGAAGCAGTATGAGAGGATGCAGAACTTCTCCAGGAAGTTGATGCGCACGGTGTCCGGGGTCGAGAGGGTCAGAATAACAAGTCCCAAAGGTACCGATCTGACCATGAGCATCAAGGACAGGGGTTGGTTCTCTGACACATTCTTCGATTGGAGGACGATGAAATGGATCAACCTCCCGGTAGGCGAGGTCGTCGTGGGGCCCATCGAGAACTCTATGGAAGGGAAACTGGTCTCCGATGGGGCCATCGGTGGTGTCGGGCTCATCAAGGAACCTGTGAGAATTGAGGTGTCTGGCGGCAGGGCTGGTAATCCAAAGACGACCGAGGCTGGTGTGAAGAAGAAGGTGAGGGCCGCACTGGATACCGACGATTGGTCCAGATACATAGGGGAATTGGGCATCGGGGTCAATCCAGGCGCGCGTTTGTCTAGGGAATTCCTTGAGATCGAGAAGATTAAGGGTACCTGCCACGTGGCCTTTGGTCACAACCTGGACTATCCTGGAGGTCAGAACCCCTCGGCCAACCATATGGACCTTCTCATCACCGAACCCACGATCGAGGTTGAGGGACCCGAAGGAAAGAAGGTCGTGTTGAAGGATGGGAAGTTTCAACTGGGCTAGTCGGGAATAGTTAAATAACCTTCAGTCCATCATTGTTAGTGCGTAAGGAGAATGGAACTTGGCGGATGAACCCGATACAACTGAAGGTGTTCCTTTGGAAACGGGGAAGGTCTATCTGGCCAGAATAGGGGACTCGGGCGAGACCGGGGAAGGTCTTGCCAATCTGAATGGTCATCTCGTCTTCGTTCAAGGAGCTCGACCCGGGCAAGATGTCAGGATTAAGGTCACCAAGGTATTCGGGCGGTTTGCCTTCGGGGAGATTGTCAAGTAGGGCCCCTTTTCGAGCATCGGCGTTTTGGTCAAAACGTCATTTTAACGAGGGAACTTTTTCCGCCTTGGGTTTTTGTTATAAGTCCTCGAACTTGGTAATCTTACACAGTTATAACACCCTAACATGCCAACAAACTGCATTAGCGAAAAGTTTATATCCGCATCCCCTAATTATCATTTGCTTATCTAAGCATCCCTCCACAACGAGGCCGTTCAGCTTCTTTTCTTTCTGAACGGCCAACTTTTTTTCTTATTGTCTGATTGATAACATGGCTTTCGCTCGTCCCTTTGTTTCAAAATGATTCAGAGAGCGTTTCCAAGCTCAGTCAGAAAGGATATTCCCTGATTGGGCCCAGTTCTCCGGTGAGAGATCCTCGAAGATTATTGTGATATGGTCAGGAGGAGCCTTCGCAATTCTGACAATATCGTCCGTGATCGCTTTAGCAAGCTCTCTTTTGACATCCTCCGTCCTCGGGAACATGGTCACTCTTACAACAGGCATTTAGGACACTCCTTGTATGAGGGCGGTATTCGGCGCGGTTTATTTCAAAGTGTCGAAGATTCATCGCCTGGCAGTCGGGGACACCTCGGCTGAACCATATTTACCTCCGATTATAGTGCGATCGCACTACCGTTTCCAGTCCGAGCCAGTCCTCTTTATGTCGTGCCGAAGAAAGGTTTAAATAGATTCTTCTCTAATATGTTAAACGGGTGTTTGAATGGGCAATCTCCCCCCTCCTAGAAGATTTCCCCGTTCAACACCACTTTTTTCTTACTCTACTAGCGATTCTCTGCTGATTGCAGACCAAGAAGAGACCAAAACCTATAATTCTCTCAATGGATATTAGGCATAGTGGTACCATGAAGGTTTTGAGCGTGGGAGGAGGAGCAAGAGAGCATTCAGTCGTCGAGGCTCTCAAGAGAAGCAATGCTGAGATATTCTCGGTCATGAAGAACAAGAATCCCGGTATCGCAAGCGCTTCCGTCGAGTTCGTCCTCATGGACGAATGCCAAGTGGAGCAGGTTGCTGACTGGGCGATCTCCAAGGGAGTGGATATCGCGGTCATCGGGCCCGAGGGCCCACTGGGAGAAGGTCTCGTGGATGTTCTGGAATCCAAAGGGATACCCTGCGTCGGTCCCTCAAGGGCCGCGTCCCAGATCGAGATATCCAAAGAGTATGCCAGGGACCTCATGAAGAGGAACAACATACCTGGCTACATTGAGCACCGGGTGTTCGACAACATCGATGAGGTCATGCCGTTCCTGGAGGAGTTCGGGAAGGACGTGGTGGTGAAGCCCATCGGACTCACTGGAGGCAAGGGTGTCAAGATCATGGGAGAACATCTGCACAGCCTCGATGACGTTGTGGAATACTGCAGGGAAGTACTGGAGAACAAGATAGGCGGTGAGGCCAGGGTGCTCATAGAAGAGAAATGCGTAGGTGAGGAGTTCACACTTCAGGCGTTCTGCGATGGCAAGACGCTGTCCCCGATGCCGGCTGTCCAGGACCACAAGAGGGCCTACGAGGGCGACGAGGGACCCAACACCGGTGGAATGGGCTCCTATTCAGAGTCAGACGGCCTGCTTCCGTTTCTTTCCAGGGCCGAGTATGACGAGGCTGTCGGGATAATGCAGAGGACCATCGATGCGATGAGGGAGGAGGGCACTCCATACAAAGGGATTCTCTACGGCCAGTTCATGCTGACGGCTGACGGGATGAAGTTGATTGAATACAATGCCAGGTTCGGTGACCCTGAGTCGATGAACGTGCTTCCGATACTCCAGGACGATTTCCTGGCCATCTGCCAGGACATTGTTAACGGCAGCCTGAGCGCGGCGGTCCGTTTCGACAACAAGGCGACCGTCGTCAAGTACGTGGTCCCGATCGGTTACGGTATCGAGTCACGGTCGGGTGAGAAGGTGCTTCTGGACGAATCATCGATCAAGAACACGGGTGCGGAGCTCTATTATGCATCGGTCAACGAAGAGGGCGGACAGATATACACGACCACATCCAGATCGCTCGGGATCGTTGGCATTGCCAGCACCATAACGGACGCTGAGGTCATTTCGGAGGAAGGCCTCAAGTTCGTCGGCGGGAACGTTTTCATGAGGCACGACATCGGAAAACCTGACAGCATCAGGAAAAAGGTCGAGAGGATGGAGAACATCAGGGGGAGTCGATCAGCATAGATGCATTGGCGCTCACCAAGGGACTCATTCGTATACCCAGCGTTTTAGGCGATGAAAGCGAGATCGGTGAGTTCATCTCATCCCAACTTGGCGAGGAGGCGTTCTTCCAGAAAGTGCCTGGGTTCCCCCCCAATGTGGTTGCCGAGAGGATTCATGGGAAGGACTTGCCCACCATCATCCTCAATGGACATATGGACACAATAAGACCCTTGGCCAGTTGGGTTGGAGACCCCTTCAAGCCCAGGATCAAGGGCAACATACTCCGCGGTCTGGGCGCCTCTGACATGAAAGGCGGGCTTGCGGTCTTGATGAACGTCTTCAAGAAGGTCAGGAACAATCGGATAAATCTCATATTCGTGGGGACCGTTGACGAAGAAGGCGTTTGCACCGGGGCGTACGAGTTCGTCAAGAAGTGCAAAGGGGATTTCTGCATCGTTGGAGAGCCCTCAGGTGAGAAGTTGGTCCTCGGTGCTCGAGGGAGATACGTTCTCGACATCACAGTCAAGGGAAAGGCAGCTCACGCGGCGAAGCCAGATCTTGGTATCAACCCCATCGAGGATATGGCCGAAGTCATCAAGGCATTGAGTAAGGTCAGGACCAGGAAACACAGGTCCATCGGGGCTGGGTCCATCGCTCCACTGGAGATCCAGAGCGGGGAAGGCTCTCTTACCGTTCCCGAGATCTGCAGGATGCAGGTGGACAGGCACACCGTTCCCGGGGAGACCCAGAGAATGATCAAGAACGATTTCAGTTCAGTTCTTGATAGGCTCCACATCAAGTCCAAGGTCAATGTCTCGTTTGCAGAAAGAAGCACCCCATTCCTCGAACCCTATCTTACGGACAGAAGGAACAAGTATCTTCGCCAGTTCATCCATCTATTCAGTGCCCATTACAGGAGAGGACCGGACATTGCCTTCGCCAAGTCCGTTGGGGATTACAACGTGTTCGGATCTCGAATGCCCACCGTGATTTTCGGACCTTTGGGGAAAGGATCCCACTCCACGGAAGAGAGGCTGGACGTACGTTCTTTGTGCAGGTGCGAGAGCTTCCTCACAGGCTTCCTGGAATCGTTATAACCCAAAGAACCTTATAAGCATTGAAGAATCAGCCATCATGGAGAATCTCGACGAAATCGCAAAGGAAATCGAAGCCGAATTGGACGAGAAGGACGAGGTCAGAGAAGTTGCCCTGAAGTCCTCAAGGGCCATCGCAAGATTGTCCGGTTCTGCGCTCAGACAGATCCTAAAGGGAGAGGACGAATCCGAGAATCTTGAAGCCGCTAGGAATGAGGCTCACAGGCTCACAGGGGTTCTCTCTGGACATCCAGACATATACTATTCCGGTTTCGTGGAGAACGCTTTCCAGGAGCTCACCGAGGTCAACATCCTCAGAAGCATCTTGAGGAACGAGCCCCTCAGAGGGCCCAAGGATATCGGAGTGCACTCGGTTGCATACCTGCTGGGACTGGGGGACGTGGTCGGAGAGCTCAGGAGGCTGACATTGGACTCCCTCATCGAGGGGGATGTGGAGAACGCACAGGACTTCTTGAGAAAGATGGAGACAATATACGACACCATCATTCAGTTCGATTACCCCAGCGCGCTCGTGTCCATCAGGAGGAAGCAGGACATCGCCAGGAGCTTGATCGAGAAGACAAGGGGCGAGATCGCGGTCGCTTCCAGGGGCAGCGCCTTGGAGAAGAAGATCGAGGATATGGAGAAGAGGCTCTGAGCTATCTGTGGAATGTGACCGTCATGCTTTCCACGTGTGAGATGGGTTTCTTATCCTTGCCCCTGCGTGGAAGGGACACCAGTCCCCAATCCTCCAGGGCTTTCAGGTCATCATAGACATTCTTGTAGTTCCTCTCCAGTTCACGGGCGAGGTCCTTTATCGATTTTACATCCTGCGTCCTGATGTACTCCAGAAGCTCCAGCCTCTTGGGCGTAAGGTCACCGAATATGTTGGATGAGTCGACCGTTATCTTCTCCACGAATTCGCAATCCTGCGTGGCTATTGCCTTCCATACTATGTGGTCGTCCACTGACGACGGATTCCCGCACTTATCTCTCATGACCTTCTGGTGCAACTTCTCAGCCGTGCCATGCTTGCTCTTTAGGTTATCCAGCTCGTCCTGGATGTCCCCTGGCCTATGTTTCTTCTCTATCTCCACCAACATGACCTCACCTCATAGTGCTGATATGTCCATGATCACCAAGTTCCGTCTGAACTCCTTAGCCAGCCTCGCCACCTCCCCAAACGTTCTCTTTGGACACTGCTGCTGGGTGACCAGGGAACCATTCTCGTCGTACTTGTCATAGTGAGAACCGATCTCCCAGTTGTCAAACCTGACGATTGGGACCCAGGAGCCCTCGATCATGACCTTATAGGTGTAGCTGAAGAACTCCAGTTTGTTCTCATTGAACGTCTCTATTGCGTCCACGACCTCATTCCTGTGGATCCAAACCCGCTCTTTTGTTATCCTCAACTTATCGTCCGCAAAACGAGGAAGGGGCAATAAAACCTTTTTGATGTGAGAATCCGCTTTCAATTCTGATAATACCGCGTTTTTCGGCTTTTATTATAGCCAGTGTTTCATTTACTAATTGAGCCATACATAATTGTCCTAGGCACTGGCCAATTCATTTACTAATTGCACCATATTATCGTTTTCGTGTTCCACTTTTGATATTCACGTCGAAACGTACTTTAATCAAAAATCGGAATCAAACCGGCTCTGAGAGCAGGAAGACTCCCTTATGGGAAATCCCAACTATGAGAGAAACAGAGACGGAGAGGGCTCCCAACCCGGTCCAGATGACCCTGAAGGGAGCTCCTACGGTGGTTTTGCCCAGGCTATCTCTGCGCTGGAGAAACTGAACCGCCTGGAATCGGATATAGCCACGATCCTCTCTTCATGCAAGGTTCCTGTAAAGGAGACCAGGAAGTTCCTGAGATGCACCACGCCAGAGCAGGTCGCCAACATCTCGCTCTTCCAGTACATGAAGGCGCTTTTCATGCAGCTGGGCGTGGATATGGAGGTCTCCAGGATCGAACCGTACAATTACCGCTTCGTGGTGAACAGCTCCGCCATTTCTGACCTTTACTCAGGCACCTCTGGCCGGACTTGTCACCTGATCAGCGAGGCCATTTCCAGGTTCTTCAACCGCGATCTCAACCTGGGTTGCACCGTTGAAGAGATCGAGTGCGTCAATGCCGGAGATCAATCGTGCCAGTTCAAGATATCGGTGGACAGAGAAGACTACTGCAGGGTCACCCTGAGCGATGATGAGAAGAACATCCTGAGAGAACTCGGAAGCTCGGAAAGTGCGCAACGTCTGGAAGTCTACACTGGTATGGCTCCCGCAGAGAAGGAATTCTACACATCCTTGTTCAAGAAGCTGGAATTGGTGGGCGAAGACGGAAGATCGACCGAACTGGGTGTCAAGTGCTCGACCCAGCTCCGGACAGAGGATGATGCCGAAACTCCCTGGAAGGATATGGGAGAACTATCCTCCGCGATATCAAGTGCGGTCTCATTTGCGGAAGCCAGCCATTTGTCGCTTCCGCCAGATTCAGAAGTTACATCTAAAGATGGAAAAGCCCCGGATCGAAAATCGGTCAGGGCCTACAGGAGCTTTGCCGAACTGCTGGCAAAGCAGGTAGACGAAGAATCCGAATCGGAGGGATTCTGAAATGGGAAGAATAGAAACCGGAATATTTGGGCTCGATCAACTGATCGAGGGTGGTCTGAACGAAAAGAGTACCGTTGTGATAGTGGGCTCTAGTGGGACTGGAAAGACTACGTTCGGAGTGCAGTTCTTGATGCACGGCATCGAGAACGGGGAGCAAGGGCTGTTCGTTTCTCTCGAAGAGACTCCTGAACAGATAATGAAAGAAGCGGAGGCCATTGGAATCGATCTGCGCAAGCACTACGAGAAGGACCTGTTCTTCATACATCTGAAGGGTAAGAACTTCAAGAAGATGGTCGAGGAGCAGCTACCGCAACTGGTCAAGGCCAGGAGCGACTACGACATCAGAACTAGGGTGGTAATCGACCCCATAACGCCAGTTCTATGGGCGACCGAGGACAAGCTTGAGCAGAGGGAGCTCATTGGGAAGCTCTTCTACACACTCAGGGAACTGGGCGTCGTGATTTCAACGGTCGAGGAACACACCAAACCTGGAGAGGCAGTCGGAGAGGACGTTCTTCTGCCCATATATCTGGCAGATGGAGCGCTACATCTGGAGTACTACCCTATCGGCGGAGCATTCAACCGGACCCTCAAAGTGATCAAGATGCGTGGGACGCACCACGGAGAGGGCGTGTATCCGTACATGTTCGTGCGGGGCATGGGTGTCATCGTTAGGGCATCCGGCACCGACATCGCTGTGGAGCCG
Source organism: Methanomassiliicoccales archaeon (assembly GCA_030593295.1). GTDB lineage: Archaea > Thermoplasmatota > Thermoplasmata > RBG-16-68-12 > SOIM01 > JAGLME01. The sequence continues at coordinate 24,714 of JAUVHO010000007.1, forward strand.
GGGCAGGAGTACAACGAGATCTTCGACAAGGCGATCCAGACAGCTGAGACCGGACAGGCGCCAAAGCCACTGCTGAGCAGATTGAAGAAGATGAAGGAGTCCTGGGACTACGATTACTCACCTGAAGAGGCTCTGCACATAGTCTTCGACTCCTACAAGATCAAGTAGGACGTGCTTCGATGGTTGGGAAAACAAAGGATATCGACAAGCGTATGGAGGCCGGAACGGCGACCATGCTCAAGCACATGCTGGACATCGAACTCAGGAACGTCAAGGAGAAGGACGATGTTGACGCGGTGTTGTTCATGGGAGTCGACGGCAGAATGTTCAGTTCGAACATCCCCTTTGACCTGTCGCCCCCGCAGTACAGGCTCCTGAACCTGGTCAAGGCGCACATCCCCCACATATGTGGACAGCTCAGCTCCGAGAACTTGAAGATCTCTGTCCAGTATTACGGCGAGGGAACCATAGTCATCGCCGGCGTCGGTGACAACGCTTTCATGGTGCTCCTTTTTGCCAAAGGCATCAAGTTCAACGACATGGAGAAGATACTCGACCATGCAGAGGACGCCGGAACGATCCTGAACCATCTGTTCGAATCCAGACCTATCACGCCCGGTGCGTTGAAAGGCTACAACAAGAAGGTGCAGGCCGAACTGACAGGACTTTCCAGACAGTTGTTCGTTGAACGCTTCGAGGAGACCAGGGAGTTCCAGAAGAACATGGAGATACTCAAGTTCGTTAAGCAGAAGATCCAGGACACGCTGGGCATCGGAGTAGTGGACGAGATAGTCACAGTTTCGTTCAACGAGTTGGGTACATCTGCAGCCTATATGAACGACGATCTGTGGAGGAAGTTCTTTCAGAGTGTGGTTGAACGTATTGGAGAGATGGGCGGAGAGGTAACTGCGGAGAAGTTCGCATCGACCTCCGTCCCGGAGATCGAGAAGAAATTGAAGTCATTCGTGTGAGGCCTTTGGTTATGATTGAGGACAAGCGGGTTGTGGACGCTCGGAAGGATGTAGCCGAGGCTCAATGCCAGTATTGTGATAGGACCTTCGAATCCCCAAAGGGACGAAGTATCCATGAGCGTGCCTGTAAGGAGAAGGAGCGCGCCGATGGAGCGACACGATCCGGCACAGAGAGCTTCGCCAAACCTCCCCCTTCCGCACGAGCACCAGCATCTAAGGAAGCAGCCGAGATATCGGAAGAATCGGCCGTTCCTCCCACCGAGGATGAAGATGGGGGTCTCAAGGTGGATCCTAGGATGCCCGATGCAAGGTATGTCTCCGATCCCTCCGTCGAAATCAAGCAGCTGATTGCTCAGATGGAGGAGGAGAGGAAAGGATGGGAAGACGAGAGAAAAAGGTTCATTCAACAGACCGAAGGCCTCCCGGTAGATGAGCAACCTCACACTACCCAGGTCCCTGAACCCAAGACCAAGAAGGGTGCAGAAGCGGAAGAGATGTTGATGGCAGAGATGAGAACCGCCGCAGAGCTGGACGACCTCAAGAGCGAACTTCAGGGGAAGGCGAACGTCGAGACCATGAAGGACCTCGTGGAATTCGGGCGGGATGCCACAAGACAGTTGGACTATCTGGACGAGAACGTGGAAACCCTCACCACGGTTCTTGGTGAGTTCAGCGCTCGCACCATGGCCAACCTTTCATCTTTGAGCAAGAAGCTGGATGTGAAGGCCGACGAGGGTGATCTAGACCCACTGAGAGATATGATCAAACGGCTCGACGGGAAGCTGGAGGATGTCGTTGAAGTGGTGGGGTACGAGGAGTCATTGAACCTGACCAAGATACCTCCGAGGATTCTCGAACTCGTTTACCAGACCACCCTTGACGATATCACAACAGCCCTAATTCAGACCCTGGGAGAGGCGGAGACCGAAAGACTGATCGGCCAGGTCATGGAAGAGGTCAGGATCAGGACGAGCGGCAGTGAGATGTTCCGCTACCAGTACCCGCGATTCAAGATCAAGGGTGTTGCGTCGTCGATCGAGAAGGGACTGATATCCGCCAAGCAACTGCAGATGACCTACGATGAAATCCTGAAGAGGCTGAAGGAACAGATCCCACATCACCAAGCCAAGAACTTCCGCGCCATGATAAAGGTCAAGAGCCAGGAGTTCGCGGTCGAGAAGTCCACCCAAGTTGCGAGGGAACTTGTGTCCATGCAGGCCGAGGTCCAGGCCCTTAGGAAGTCCATTTCAGAAGTGGCAAACAGCATGTCGCACGAGATCGCAGAGATCGCATCAAAGTTATCCGAGATAAATGGGAAGTTGAAGGAGTTCGAACCAGCCGCTGATGGGAAGAAACTGGACGGTGCTGGAAGCACCTTCGAACAACCAAGCCCAGAAATTCCCCACGAAACGGTGGAGGAAGCGGACGAAGTTACCTCCACAGAGGAAACCGAGAAGCAGGTCCTCGCTCTGATCCCAGCCAAGGGCACGACCATCACCAAACTGAAGAAATCTGATCTACCGGACGGGGACCTGCAATCAACTCTCGATTCTCTGGTCCAGAAGGGGGCGATTGAGAAGAAGAAGAGAGGCAAGGGGTTCGTGTATCTTCCCAGGGAGGAAGAGGAAGAAGGAGGTGGTTCTGATAATGAATGATGGCGAGAAGAAGGACGTCATGGACCTTGGTGACAAGGAGTTGCTTGTCTACGGGGTTCTGACACAGGAAGGGCTTACGATGAGCGCCATAAGGAATGAGGTCGGGGAGAAGGCCGAATACACCGAGATACTGGATGCGCTCAAATCACTACTTGACGGTGAACTCGTGTCGATCACCACACATGGTGCACACACGGTTTACAGAAGGATAAAAAAAGACTGAGAGGTGAAAAGAAATGCTTGACGTAGCATTGGTGTCGCTCATCACAGATATGAGCGAGAAAGCAGGTGTGGAAGGTACAATCGAGTACTGGATGCGCGTCGGCGAGAACATGGCCAAGAGGATCGGAAAGGAAGCCTACGTAGGTTGGCCTTCCTTCAACGTCGCCCTGAGAGAGGGTAGGACCGGGTTCTCCATCGAGGGAGATATCCAGGCGTTGACCGATCTTGCCATAACCGATGTGGATGGAGACGTGGTCGGATATCTTTACGCGCTCAAAGAGTGCTGCTTCGTTCCGACGATCGAAAGGACGAGGCTCAGTGTTGGAGCACTTCCCAGAGCTGACAAGGCTGTGGCGGAGGAGTACAACAACAGCGTTCACGATATCGCGGTCTGCAATTTCTGCGTCATCCACGAGAAGTTCAGGCAGGAGGCCTCCAAGAACATTACCATCGCGGGCCAAGTCTTGGATTGTTTGATGCTGGCGACCAGAGGGTTCAGCGGGGAGACCAAGATCTCTGAGGACAACCTCAAGAAGATCGCTATGAACCCGGAGTACGTGAGGAGCCTTCTTAGGAACTACGATTGTGTGTACGCCATCCTGATGAAGGGCGCAAGACTGGACAAGGAGGCATAGAAATGAGCGTGACTAAAGACCACCTGAAAGAGAGCAACCCCTTCGTTGATGTGGCAACACATCTCTTCCTGGAGGACATTGCCGACAAACAGGGCGCAGCAGGTCTCAACAACTATCTTATGAGCCTGGCCACGTCGCTTGCCAAGAGCATGCCCGAAGAGGAGTACAAGACATGGGACGAGTTCCTTGAGTCGCTCAAGAACGGACAATCGATTCTGTCAGCGTTCGAAACAATCGAGACCCCCACCAAGAACTGCGTGGTGAATCCTGTCTGTCCCTTCTCTCGAGGCTGGATCGAGTACAGCAAGCGGATCGGCAGCTTCTCGCAGATCCACACGGAGGTGGCCGAGTACTATAACTCCACGATAAAACCGGCAGCCATCAATTCGATGTGCATCATTCACCAGACCTTCCGAATCGCAGCCGCAGATCGTATCAAGGTTGCAGGGAAGCGGCTGAAGGTCGCTCAAATTGCTGCGATCTGGACCGACGGTGACAAGAGAATGGTGCCGGACGAATGGAAGGAGATAGTACTTCAGAAGGCAGGCATCAGCAACACGAATCTCAACATGATTTTGAGGAACAACGCCTGCGTTTGGGTCATCTACATCGATTAGGACCGGACGATCGCCCATTTGCCTAAGTCGGGGCAGTGATGTAAGTGAAGGAACTTTGGAAAGACCAGAACTATTCATATCTCAAGCTGGAGCATCCCGAGGAGGTTGACAACTACATCATCAGGGGGGTCGAAAACGAAGAAGGAGGGTTCGATTTCTTCAAAGGTCTCGGAATCATCGGATATCCTTCCACCTTCAAGGCTTGGCTCCGGAAGTTCCCTCGCCCCATATTCCTGGTCGCGTCCAAGAAGAACGAGATCGTCTCGTGGATCTTCGTGGAGGAGTGGGAAGAACCCGGAAACGACGGCTTCCCGGTCTACGTTCTCAGAGCGATAGAGACCCTCCCTGGGATGAGGAGGAAGAGGATAGGGTTCAGATTGTTCCTCCTATTGCTCAAGGAGACCGCTGGATATCTTATCACCAAACCTCTCACGCCGGACGCCATGCGGTTCTTCAAAAGACTTGGTTTCCTGGAGGAGAACGAGATCATCAGGCCCCCCATAGATCTGTCCCACAGATCCAACTACCTTGTATTCCCGGTACATTCCAGAAAAGAGATCCTGGAGACCTTCTCCGATTATCTCGTCTGAGCCTATCTTCTCCTTTTCCGGCTCAATGTTGACGGCAGAAGCAGCAGGACAGCGATCACGAATATGACCAAGAGGACAGTGACAAGCAGTCCAGGTCCTTCGGAGGGCCCGTAGAAGCCCTTTGTGTAGAACGTCTCTCCCCTCGTCTCGTCTATTATCCCATCGCCGTTGAGGTCAATCTCGATACCCAGTTCGTGTTTTCCTGGCGATATGCTCTTCGTAATCCAGCTGAACGTGGCAACGCCCTCGCTGAGGGGTCCTATCTCTTCAATAGGCTCACCGCTACCAATCAGCTCACCATCCACCTTGAAACTGACCAGTACGTTCTTCAGCGTGGAGTTGGTCGGATTCTTCACAGTCACCCTCAGGCTGATCGGGTCCACCACGGCTATCTCGTATGTGTCGGTGACCATGGAAATGTTCGCTCCGAGCAGGGAGGCAGCTTCTATGTGCAGTTTCATGCCCTGGGCGATGGAGGGTGCGGTCACGTCGATATGGAAGATGTTGCTCTCATTGGTCTCGTTGAACCTATCACCCAGAGTGGGGGTAGCGTCCGTGATATTCTTGCCTGTAAGATGGGCCGCGACTCTCCATTTTCCTCCCTCCTCCGCGGGACCGCCCACGACCGTTACCGTGTAGACAGCATTGTCGCTGATCCCCAAGGCGTCGGGTCCGACGATGAACACTCTCACCTCGGTCTCTTCCTGGGCCATCACGGGCTGCCAAACCAGCTGCAAGGGGAGAAGCATCGACAAAGCCAGTATCAGTATCAATAACCTCTTCATCATCTCCTCCTCCTTCCTCTTATGAATCTGTATGCGATCATCAGCCCCAGTATCGCCCCAAGGGCGAACACGGCGTAGGTCCACACATCGACCTCCTGCGTAAGGGAGACTCCCCTTCCAGACATGACGATGTCCTCGATCTCAAGGCTGAAGCTTGGCAGGAGTACCGGGACGGTCAGAACCTTGTCCGTCGTCCTGTCGTCCTCCTCATAGCTGAGTATGGTCGCATATGTGGACGCCGTCGGTCCTTTCACAGTGAACCTGAGTACGATCTTCTGGGTGGTGTTCTCGTCAACCTCCACACCCTCCAGCCGGCTTGAATAAGTCAAATTGATGGGATTCTGCAATTCGGCCGTCCATCCAATCAGTTCCAGGTTCTCGCTGTTGAGTATCTCCAGGACGAACCTCTCTTCGCTGTTCCCTTCGTTGGTGAGCTCCAGTTCATAATTCACGTGAGTCCCATCATACGTTGCTGGCAGTGTGGTCAGTACAAGGTCCATTCCCCTGATCTTCTCTATGTCCACGAACACCGGGATGTTGTCCAGCGTTGAGGAACTGTTCTCAGAGCGCGCCGTGACCGTCAGCGTACCGTGGTCCACGGATGCGTTCGCCGGAGTGCTGATGGTAACGTCAATTGTCGTGCTGCTACCTACGTCGCCGTAGTCCAGGACCACCTTTTCGGGCGTGAATCTGAACTCCCAGTCCTCGGATGGGCCGAAACCCTGCATGGTGAACGTATCATCCACGTTCCCCTCGTTGGTGATGGTGACCGTGTAAGTCACAGATCCTCCCTGGGGTATCTCTTTCCTGTTGTCCGGGTCCCATTCGATCTTGATCTTCCTCACTATGTTCTTGGTCAGTTCCAGATTGACCGCTGCGACATCGTCTATCAGAATGCTCTCTGTGGCGCTGTAGGTCACATCTGCCCCCTTCTCAACGACGATCGTGCTGGCCTGGACCAGATAATCTCCTGGAGGGAGATAGAGCTCATAATGGCCCTGGTCATCCGTCAGCAATTCCATGGTTCCGTCGCCAAGGAAGTTCACTTCCGTGACCTGCCTTTCACCGTCCTTGAACGTGATGACACCGGACACCCTGAATCCCTGAACAAGCTCGATGTCGTATCGCGTCGGAGTGTCATAGGCCACCGAGGTCTCGCCCAGGTGGGTGTAGTGTCCTGCCTGTTTGTGAATGTAGACCGTGTACTGGCCCGGCATCATGTCGACCGTGTAGTTGCCGTCCGGCTGTGAGAAGACCGAGATGTTCATTGCGGATGGGTTCACGGCGATGAACTGTACCTGCGCTACCGCGCCCACTCCGTCTATCGTCACCATCCCTGAGACCGTCGAGTTCTCGAATGCCTTTGTGATCTGGAGATCGAATATCTCCTGGGCCTCACCTTGATCGATGTGGAGTGTGGACATGTGTGTGTACTTCAGATACCTTACAACATCGTCCTCTTTCTCGGTCGTGCTGTGGTCGACGCTAACGGTATAGTCGCCCCAGAGCAGATATCCTTCATACCTGCCAGTGTCCTCAGTGGAGATGGTCACCGTGCCCCCGACCGTTCTTTCGAACCTGATGTCCAGAGCTTCTCTCACGATCGTTCCCTTGTACCTCAATAGGCCGGTGATCTTGGTGGATTCCTCGAAGTTCAGGTCAAGAGTCGTGCCGCCTGCCACGTGGAAACCCTCAATGAGGGCGTACTCGTCCTGGTCATGTTCTTTCAGAGAAGAAGCGGTGTAATCTCCCACCGCCAAGAATAACTCGAAGTCGCCGTCGGTTACCTCTATCGTTGTGACATCCGGGCCGTCGAAATCTATGCTGGCATTTGTTGGGGCGCCTTGAAGATTGACCGTCCCGGTAACGAGCCCTCTCATGACGACATCCAGGTCATAATCCTGATCATCCTGGCCGATGGTCAGGAGAATCTCTTCCGTTTCCTGCAGCTGATACCTCAGGTCACCCGATACCGAGATGTTCTGGTCGATCACGATGCTGTACTCCCCTGGTCTGAGGCTTACCGAATATGCCCCATTGGAGCTTCTGGTCCCGGTGGAGATGGAACCCAAGCCGAGAGCTTGGAACTCAATGTCCAGATTGTCTCCGATCAGTGGAACACCATCCAGCCACAGGAGTCCCGAAACGCTGATGTTCCTCGGGGTCAAGGCATGGACCGCATCACTTTCCAGGTCCTCGAACGATGACAATGGCTTCGTGACCGTATCGAATCCGATTGCTTCCACAGTCAAAGAATAGTCAGTATCAGGCAGGAGCCATGCTTCGTACTTCCCCTGCCCGAATGCTGAGAACGCCAGCTCATCGCCGGCATCGTTGGAGAACCGTAGAATCGCATCCACCAATCCCTCCTCGGACTGTCTGTCACCAGTTCCATCCATATCATAGTAGACAAAGCCAGACAGCTTGATGTCGCCCTCCAGGACAATGTCATGGACCACATCCTCGGTCAGGATGATCTGCGAGGAGTAGACCCCCTCTCGAACTCCGAACGATCTGATTTGGTAATTGTCAGGGGGCAGTATGGCGGTATACACTGCAAAGTTGTTCGTCTGTGACTTGAACCTTCCCCTGGCGCTCTCCAGGATGACCGTCGTCTGATTGTCTAACTCACCATGGTAGGACGTCGTCCCGCTGATCTTCACGGCCGTCTCCATCGGAATGTCCAGGGTCATGTTCTTGGCGCCTTTTACCAGGATCGACCCCAGATAGACATATTGGCTTCCATCTGTGCTGTACACGCTGTAAACGTCATGCACTCCTTCCTGGAGCATCACTGAATACCTGCCCGTCTCGTCCGACGTTATGAACCTATCTCTCGGAACCGTGGATCTGGACCTGAACTCCAGATGCGTGTAGGGAGCGGTCTTCCCTCCGGCGAGCGTCCTCCCGGAAACCGTTCCGGCTGGCACAAGGCTAATCTCCGCCGTGATGTTCTCCGACATCTTCAGCAATATCCTGATAGGAAGACTGGATTCGTCTCCAGTGGATACCTCGATGGTCAGCTCTCCAGACAGAAGGTCCAGCAAAGTGAAGTTGCCCTCGGGGTCCGTTCTGGTCATTATGGTGGTCTGGTTAGACTCATCGTACAGGCTCACGGTGGCATTGCCAGCAGGTTCGCCATTATGTTTGCGGACAGTGCCAGTGATGGAGGTCGCTGTTATGTTCATGTTCTTCGTGAGCACCTTCTCTCTCTCCACGGTGATCGTTTCAAGTCCCAGCAACCTCCCTTCAGTCTCAAGGGTGACCTCGTAATCCCCGGGGAATGCTCCCTCGAGGTTGTAAGTGCCATTCTCGTCAGTCATTATCTCCCAGGTCTCGTTGACGGCGGTGTGGTCGAATGTCAGGAGCGCGTTGGTGAAGACCAGCTCATCCTCGTCATATTGGGTGTTGTAGTTCCTGTCCAGATAGACAGTTCCCGCCATTGAACCCCCTTCGACATCGATGTTCTTGGTGATCAGGTAATCCAGCTTGCCGTCGCCATCGGAATCGAGCGCTCTTCTCATCGCCTGGTCCTCGGTGACATTGAATGTGACCACGTTAAGTTCCGTCGATCCCAGGTTAGTGAGACTCTGGAGGGGTCCGACCGAAACCTGCAGTGATATCTCTCCAAATGGTGACAATGCGCTGTACTTGCCCTCTGAATCTGTCTTGGTCAGGTAGTGTATCACCTGGAGCTCATCCCTGACAGTGATCCAGGCACCTGATAATGGTGATATACCGTCCACCATCACCGTTCCATTGACGTATGCCCCGTCGTAGTACTGCATAATGACAACGCCGTTGAACATGGTGGACCTCGGGCTCGCGTCCACGACCCCCTCCATCTCACCGCTGTTGATCTTCTGCGAGTAATCTATGGCGGTCTCGAAGTTGATTGCGGTCCAGGCATCGGTGTGATTTGCCAATTCATCCTGAGGATAGGGATTGAAGTATGCGGTCTTGTAAGTGACCCTGTAATGGGAGAGGTTCCATCCTTGAATGGGTGTTTGCTCGTCCAGTTCGCCGCTGACCCCTGGGATGCCCACGTTCTGATTCTCGCCGGCATCCACTGGGCTGTAACCAACGAAGGCCTTGTAGAGCATGGAATCGTAGAACATGTCCTTGTACTCTATTCGAACGTCCGTGACCTGCGCCCCTATCGGGACCTCGTGCGGCCAGAATACCCCCTGATCTGTCTCCGCCTTGATCTCAAAGAAGTCTATGGGCATATTCTCCTCCATCCGATGGTCGGAGAGCTTGGCAGGTGCGTAGAAGATACCTGTCTGGGACCCAGAGAACGGGAACAGTCTCGAGTCCACCGCGAAATACTTTATCTCCTTCCCGGTGACCTCGCGGATATCGTGATAGAAGTCGGCCATCTGGTCGACGTTCAGTTTGCTGGTGAACAGTTGCCTAATTATGATGTACATTGCGTTCTGGATGTCCATGTTGGCATCATATGGGTCGTAGATATCCGGGTTGTCGATGATCGTTCTGATGTAGTTGCCAGGACCTTTGAGGTAGTCCTCCACCTCGCTGTAGTTGAAACCGTGTCTTGTTATGACGTCCCTGACCGGATCGCTCAGTCTTCCCTGGGCCACGTTCTCGACGTAATCTCCCTCTATGAGTCTGGCAATCAGAAGTGCGACAGAGTCGTTCTCACCCCGGGCCATTAGCCAGCTCCCGGCCAGTTGATAACCGTTCAGGAAGTTGTCTGCCACCGTCGGGTGTTCTCCAGCGTTCACTGCTTCGAAACCGTAGTCCCACCAACTGAGGAATGCAGGTCTGTCGCTGACCGGCATTATATCTGCATCCTGTTGAGCAAGCCAGTTCCATGCCGCGGGCCAGTATCTGGTCTCCAGGGGCAGTGAATAACCGAACGCACCAAGATAGAAGTTCCTTCCTTCTTCGATCCCTTCCGGCCTCAGAGCCTCGGGAAGCATGTCAATGATCGACTGATCGTACTGGCGCTTCTCTTCGAATGGCATTCCAGCGTCCAGGCCATACCAGACGTTTGGCAGGAGTATCATGCCGGTGATGAAGAAGGCGCCAACGATGTGCCTTATCTTGATGCTCTTCCTGATGGCGTACAGCTTATTGGATCGCCTCTCATCGTACGATTTCCTGATGCCTTTGAAATCCAACTTATCGACAACTATTATCAATGCCCAACCGGCGGTCATGGCGATTGCCGGCGCCGCGTTGAATATGAACCTGGCTGCCGACATGGACATGAAGATGGAAGCGCCGCTCCAAATGACCAAGAACAGGTAGAAGGGCTCCAGCCTTTTCGGGATCTGGATGAATGAATACGCCAGCCCTGCCAAAGATAGGTAGAACGAGACAGCACCAAAAGCCAGAGCTAATTGGCTGAAGTTGGGGGCCTGGGCCTCTGCGATAGTCTCGTACGTCTTGGTTCTCAGGAAATAACCAGCACCGCTCACGAAGCTCTGGGCGATCGCGGGGTAGATTATGGCGAGTATCACGAAGGCCACTCCGAAGGTGATGAAGACCGCCGGGATGACCAAGGCCCAAGGATAATCTCGGGTGAAGGTGAAGATGAAGCCGATGGCAATGGCCACCAAGAACAGGATAACCGGAGCATCGAACCAGGTCGCAATGAAGTTGTAGGAGTAATACCACGGGAAGGACACGAGCAAGGCCACCCCCACCGTGATGGCAAAACAGATCATGATCCCCATCGGGTCCCTGCTCCTCAATCTGGTGACCAGCAACTGGAATCCGAAGTAGACCAATATGATGACTATGATGTAGGCGAAACCCTTCCACGCCAGGGCTATCGCCGCTATCGAGAATGCGGCCATCATCGAGTACAGAATGGGTCTTGTGTTGTTGGTGAAGAAGTCAGCCAGACCGCTCTTGACGTCCCCTAACTTACGCCATCTTTTCACCCATTTCTTGTCTTCCAGCAGGTGCAGCGCCCTCAAGAAGAAGAAGAACGCGGTAACGGCGAAGAACAGCGCGTACGCGTCGTGGTCTGCGTTTGAGAACGGACTACGTTGTATGTGTGCTGGCATAATCGCCAGGAAGAAAGCGGCAGTCAGTCCAGCTCTCCTTCCGAAAGCCTCCTTGGTCAGGAAGTACAGCGGGAAGATTGTCAGGCTTCCCCAGACCGCCGTGGAGAACAGGAACGAATACCATACCGATACCTCCACGTTCTGGAAGAACGGGGAGAAGACTATTCCGACGACCGCCACCGACCAGTCGTATAAAGGCGGCCTGCCAGATCGCAGTCCTATTGGATATCCAAGCAGCGGATCGTATATCAGATGCTCTCCGGTGCCCACGACATAATCGATGATCCTCTTGTGGTAGTACGAGTCAGAACCGCCGGAGACCAGGAACGCCGGGTCTGTTGCCGGTCCGAAACCGAACCATGTTCTGAGGAACATCGCAACGACAAAGATTCCAAAAAGAAGGCTAAGAGTAATCCAGTTCTCACTGAACCATGCTTTTGCCTCATCTGATGTACGTGATGCCATAGTCTGCACCGTGGAGAGCGAAAGGGAACATATACTGACCGTCTATTTATCAGTTATTGCCAGGTTACCCCTGAGAGATGGGCGTGGAGAAGGCGCCTGAATACGCTCCAGACCTTTGTTCTGCCCACTTTCCAGTCAATATAGCAGGGTTTTACTTATATTATCTTTGAACTCTCCCTTTTCGCTTCGATCCGAGGATGGTCATATATGCCGCGTACTTCCGCAACTTTGGCATCGTTCTGAGGGCCTTCTCGTCCAGACCGTGCATAATCCTCCCTTCAAGTCTTCCAAGGCCTTTCAAGGCTTCTGGCAATCGGAAAACGATGTGCGGATAGAGATATGAAAGCAAGAAATGATGTTCTTTCCATTGGAGATCGAACCTCCCTCCGACGCTCCTCTCCAAGAAGTCCGGATCCAGAGGCCTCTCTCCGGTCTCGTGTCTTTCTGTAGAGAAGTATCGCCTGGCCATGTTCGCAAAGCAGTTGTTCGCCAACGGTTCCTGTGCAAGGAAGAGCCCCTTGTTCTTCAGCACCCTGTCCACCTCCGCAAGACATCCATCCAAGCTCTCCGGGAAATGATGGAGTATCGCTCTGGCCGTGACCGCGTCGATCGATGAGTCCTTGAAAGGGAGGTTGGTTGCGTCTCCCAGAACCGCCTGAACTCCTTCGACCCTGTTCTTCAGAACATTCAGATCTGTATCCAATGTGATCACGGTTGTGTCGTCTGTTTTCAGCGGGCTGGCGAAGTCACCCGTGCCCCCGCCGAGGTCCAGCACTATCTTGGGGTTCTTCCGGGCGATGAGCTCTCTGGGAAGAAGAGAAAGCCTCTCCCAAAGCGTCTTGTTCACCACCGGATCAACGTTCCACTCAACCTTCAAGTGACGACCTCTTCTTTCCGATTATCTGAAATGCGTTGGAGAAGTTCCAGAAGTAGGATGTCAGCTTCACCATCCCGGAACCCATCTTGTAGATGAACCTGTCAGGATTCCTGGGCGCTTTGAACTCGTACTCTATCGGATACTTGGACAGCAGTTGCTTCAGGTTCCTGTAGGACAGCGGATAGATGTTGTAGACCTTTCCCTTGCCTTTTCGAATGACCCTTCTTGATGCCTTCTCTCTGGACTGGTAAGAAAGGAACAGGAGGCCGTAATGTCCTTCCATCGGCCAGTACTTGTTGTTCGTGGTCAGGTAGAATACTCCACCTTCCTTCAGTGTGGTGACGATACTTCTGAGTACGCCTTCCTGGTCTTCCACGTGTTCGAGGACATCACTGCACAGGACCACGTCATATGCTCCCTCGTCGTCAAGATCGAAGAGGGACTTGACTTCAAATGTCGCGTTCCTCACTCCCTTCTCCTTCGCCCTCTCTTTGCATTTAGATACATATGATTCGTCGACATCGATCCCTTTGATCTCCTTGACCCTGAAAGATGCAGGTATCGAAAGACCACCGACACCACAGCCCATGTCGAGGACGGTGCATTCATTGAGAGGCTTGGTCAACTGAGGATGGAGAAGCGACAGGATGTCATCGATGTGCTCCTCCCTGTACTGCATCCGTTCATAGCAATCCCTTTCCAGTCTGGACAAGAACAAGACCTCGACTTGACCGCTATTAAGTGTTGTTATCTAAATACTGTTGTCTCTGAAGCGAATTATTAATAGAACATTGAACGTTCTTGGCTCGGTGTTCCGTTGAAGAGGGCATTGATGGATATCATCTGCTGTCCGGTGTGCAAGACCGATTTGGAATTGAGCGTTGACAAGGAAGAAGGTGATGAGATACTCGAAGGGACGCTCACTTGCACGAAGTGCGGATATCCGTATAAGATAGAAGACGGGATACCAAACCTTTTACCCCCAGAGTCTAAATGAACTGTTTCTGCGCCTCCACTATTTCCCTGCTGTTATTGGCCTTGGCGTAATCTTCCAGCGGTTCTGCGTTGAGCTTCAGGAATTGCTCCCCCCATGCGAACTTGCTTAGAACGAGTCTCGCCTGGTCCTCTTCCCCCAGGATTATCAGTGCCGCTGCGAACGCTTCCACGCTGGAGAGCTTGAAGGGCTTTCCGTAGTTCACAGGGTTTGCCGCGACCAGGAAAGGCAACGCTCTCTCTGTGACTCCAGGTATCCTGGGGAATGTTGCTACCCTCCACGAGACGTCCAAGACCACGATCCCCCTCTTCTCTGCTCTTCTCTTGTCCATCCTCGAAAGGGCTCTCTCGGCTTCTGGGGTCAAAAGTATCGAACCGGATGGAATCTTCTGCGTCGTCGGAAGAAGTCTCAGCATTCGGAACCTCGCCAACTTCCTGGACGTGCACTTCTTGGGATCGCACTCTTTCGCGTCGTAGGCGAAAAGCTTGATTGTCACACATACCGAAATGCAGAGGGAGAATAAATCCTTAGGGATTCGAAGAACAAACCAGAAGAAGTATAATATCAGAATCCATGATATCCCAGTCAAGGATAGGAACTAACTTCAAATAATGGAGTTGAGATTGTCAAATAGACGGGGCAGTCAATGGAGGGTAGCCATTGGATCTGATTGGTAGAGATGCGAATAGGCTGGTGAGCTTGTCAGTTGCGCTGATTATGGTTCTGCCGTTGGGAGGATTGCCATCATTGCTTCCTGACGATGCTTCTTCAAATGACGCAAGGGCTTTTGATGTACGATTACAGACCGTTGGCCCATCCACCGAGAAGTCCGATGACTCCAATCACCCAACACAAGCCAGCATTGAAATTACGAGTGGTCCTTCTCTGAGAGCTAAGTCTCTGCCTCTCAGTGGATCAGAAACCCGGGGCGAGGAGAATGATCCGGCGGACCTTGAGACCTCCCCAATTCCCGATCCCCTTGATTCCCCATTCCTCGTCAACGATGTCGTAGTCTATGATGATTCATATATCCAGTCGCGTCCTTCTCTTGGTAGTGACGATGCTGGAAAACTCTACGCGGCCTTCGAGCATACGGTACCAGGGAATTCGGACATTTATCTCGCCACTTCGATTAATGGGGGCACTTCGTGGACCTCAATGCCTCTTGCCAATACGTCAAAGAATGAGAGTTGCCCATCTATCGCCATTGATTACTCTCCCACCGCTGGAAGTGAAATGAGGTACTTATTCTTCGAGTCAGATGAATTGGAATTCGCATGGTCGGACGATGGGAGTACGTGGAATAATGAGAACTTTGGGGGTGGGCAGACCTGGTGGGGGAGGATGATATGCCCTTATGTTGCTGCCAAGGGTGATTTGGTGGTCATAGTGGGCCAGTACGACGGGCAGAATATGTCTGAGGATAAGCTCTACATCTTCTACACAATGGACGGATTTCAAAATACGACCGGCTATTCGTTGGGTTTGTCAATAGTCGACTTCATATCCCAGCCAAGAGTCACAATCATCGACGACGATGAGATTTTCATCGGAATGGACATACAGAATCGAACTGACCTAGATCCGGGTAAGTGGTGGCATGATTCCATGTTCGCCCATGCAATTCTGACGGGAGATTCAGGAACCGACGACTGGGACTATTGGGCCTGGGGCTCTGGGTTGTCCAGCACAGTGCCCACATCTCCGACGGTCGAAGCTGCTGGTTACGAAGTGGTTCTGGCTCAGGAGGTCTTAGACCCTAATGCCGGTCCACCCGACACACCTCCATCCAATACTAGCTGGCTTTTCTGTGTTTGGACTGATGACGTGCGTCTTATCATCAATGGAAGCGCTTGGAATGAATGCACTGACTCCGGACCATTCCTCGCCTTCGATGATTCAAACACTTCTCACCAGAAGTTTCCCAAGTTCTACCGAATGGGAAAAGCCGTTCACGCTGTATGGCTCAATGGCACAAACGTGAATTATAGATATTCAGGGGACAGTGGGGCAAATTGGGTAGGAGATCCTGCGACAGGCGACCCCATGAAGGTCAATGAGGCTGGAACCGGTACTGCCATGGAAGCTTGGCATTCCCCAGATTTCACGTTCGCAGACGGAAAACCCAGTGTCGTTTGGCATGACGATAGAGGCAATGGAAGCATCTACTTCCAGACATTTGGGAATGTCGTTATCTACACTCTTCACACGCAGCCAAGAATGTGGGAGCTCTGGGTAAGGGAGGTCGGAGACGCATGGCACCCGCCACCGTTCTCGTATCTATGGGGGGTTGGAACCAACCATGACATTGAGTGTATTGGCACCTATGAGTCCCCAAATGGTACAAGATATGTATTCACCAATTGGGACGATGGAAGCACTCAGAATCCGCACACCATCACTGTTGATGGCGTTGACAATGATATCGTATGCGTATTCAATGGAGAGTTATGGCTTGAGATGATTAATCCTGGCGGCGTCACAATCCCGACTTCGGGGTACCAGCCATTTGGCTCCAGTATCACAATCGAGGCCTTTTCGCCGCCTGCGCCGCCTGGTGGACGATATATTTGGCTTGGATGGACAGGAACAGGCAATGGCAGCTACACTGGCCCAATGAATCCTTGTGTAGATTGTGTGACCATGAACGAGTCGATCACTCAGATAGCCAACTGGCAGCTGCAGTGGGAAGTAACGGTCGACACTGTCCCATCCGGATTGGTTGTCGAGATTAATGGTCAGGCGTATGTAGCACCACACAACCACTGGTTCAATGATTCCCAGTCATACACGATATTCGCACCCAGTCCCCAGCCTGGTGGCCCTGGTTCACGGCACGAGTTCTCGCACTGGAGCGATAGTGGTGCCCAGGAACACAACGTGAGTGTGACATCCTCCAACAATACGTTTATTGCCTATTTCATAGAGGTCAATCCTCTTCCAGGACCGCCCGGTGTCTCGGATTGTCAGCTGACAGGGCTCGGATTGAAAGATGTCAGTATTAACTGGTCCCTATCCCTAGATGACGGTGCCGGAGAAGATGATGTTGTGTCCTATGAGGTCCACTACGGGACAACCTACAGCTCGAACGGTTCCGGCTATCTCTTGCTGAATATTCTCTCGCCAGGTGTCACGTCCTATGTGCATGTCGGCGCAGGGCACGGAGATAGCAACTCATACTTCTACAGAATCTGTGCGGTTGACGCCATCGGTCAGAAGGCCTGTGGCCCTCAGCAAGCCTCCAAGTTCAGCAAACATCTGAACGCCGGCATGCAATTGCTGTCAATACCAGTATCATTATCTAATACCAGCATACCGAAGGTCCTGCAAACGGTGGATTTTGAGAGGGTCATCTACTATGATGCTATGGCGGGAAAGAGACACAATTGGAGGACCTTCGACACAAGGAAACCGTACAAAGACCTGGAGCACATCAACCATACAATGGCGGTCTGGATTAAGGTGAACAGCGACGGTCAGCTCTCGGTTGCGGGTCTGGTGCCTTTGAAGACGACGATTCATCTGGTCGTTGGTTGGAATCTTGTGGGGTATCCTTCGTTCATAGACAGGACGGTCAGTGATGCCCTTTCAGGAGCAATATATCAGAACGTCGAGACTTTCGATCCGACGGATCCTCCATGGTTCCTGAAGAGACTCAGTGATACGGACCTGATGTTTGCGGGCGAAGGTTATTGGATTCACGTTTCATCCGATTTCGATTGGGTTCTTTCGAATTGATTCTCGATTACGGGGATTCGAAGAACAAACCAAAAAGGGTATATCATCCAGAGTTCTTGAGAAAGTCAGTACTTCGGTGAGAACCGAATGTATAAATATGGGGTAAAATATGCCAAGAACATCTCATAAAAGGTGTTTCTATGATGAGTGAGAATAGTAAGAGGGTAAATGATGTGGGTAGGGGACATGGAAGGTTCGGAAGAATATTTGCTTTGGCGATCCTTGCGTTGCTCATGGCAGTGTCTCCTTCCATTGCATTCACGGCTACAGCATATAGTGACGCGAACGTCAAGATGGATTTGCCCGAGGAGTGGGCGACCTTCTACACACCGTCAGAATCCGTCTTAGGTGAAGCTCTCGAAGCTCTTGGACCTATGTCCGGACAGAGGGCCAACCGAGCAGGGTTGCCGATAGAAGCCGTTCCTATTGAGGGACTGGAAGACATGCTGCAGCCAGACTTTGCGAAAGATGTGTTCAAGGAAAAAGTCGGCACCCCCTCACCAACAGGTGAGCCGGGACCTGAGCCGACGGATACGCCTTTCCTTGCCAATGATGTTTTGGTCTTCAATGACCCAAACAGTCAGATGAATACCAGTATGGCCCACTTCGATAACGGGGACTTGTTGGTGTCCTACGACACTGTCGGTCCAAGTGGCGACAGGGACGTCTATGTCTCGAAGTCCACCGACGGTGGCAGTACTTGGAATCAGTACCCCATCGAGGCCGACCCCGGCGAGGAAGAAGCCTGCGCATCAATCGCAGGTGACTACAGCCCGTTCTTTGACACAGAGGTCTTTTATGCCTGGTACAGCAATCCCACCCTGCAATTCTCATGGTCATTGGATGGCGTGACTTGGTCACCTGTGGACTTTGGGTATACCTTCTGGGAAACCGTGAGCTGTCCTTACGTGGTGGTCGATGGTGATTTCATTTTTGTTGCTGCTCAGAAGTTCGATGACGTGAGCCTCTTTGTTGATACATGGTATGTCATATACTCGATAGATGCCTTCCAGACGACAATGGCTGGATACTACTGGAGAATGAGCGAATTCGGTGACGTGTTGGCATACAGACCACGGCCGGCCATAACCGGAACCAATGAAGTTATGGTTGCATTTGATTTCTACGCTGTATGGGATCCCGATCCAGCGAATTGGTGGCACGATACGTTGACGGCCTACTCTGGCGAACTCACATGTGACCTTGCTCATGATCTTGATCCAACTATATCGTGGTTGTACTGGCTCTGGGGGTCCTTCAATCTCAATCAGGTCTATACGAGCCCCTCAATCGCATCTGACGGTGCAGGAGCTGTCGTATTCATTCACGAATGGCTGGACCCGGCGGCTCCCCCTCCGTTGTCGACCAGCAGTTTATTCTGCGCTTATACGCTCGATGTTACTGTCGCTACACCCGCTTGGAGCCCTTGCAGCGGCGATTGGGCCGTCCCCATTGCATATGATCCTGGGGACACAAAGGACCAGAAGTACCCCCATTTCCACTGGGAAGGCGGCGCTGCGACTCATCTTGCTTGGGTGAACGGGACGGATATCAATTACATGTATTCGCCTGACGGAGGAGCCAGCTGGACCATGGATCCAGTTACGGGAGACCCGATGAAAGTGAACGAGGTAGGTGTGGGTACGCATTTGAACGAATGGCACTCCCCAGATGTTGATTTTGCCAACGGTAAGCCCGGTGTCGCTTGGCATGACACGAGGGGAGGAGACGATATCTACTTCCAGACTTTTGGAAACGCTGTAATCTTCACCATTGACACCCAGCCGAGTGTTTGGGAGCTTTGGGTCAGAGCAGACGGCGGTGCACAACGTGGTCCACCAGCATCCTATATGTGGATACCCGGGTCCAATCATGATGTCGAGGCCAATCCATTCTTCGAGATTCCAAACGACACAAGGTATACCTTCAACCAATGGGATGATGATAGCCCACTGAATCCGCACACAATCAACGTTGACGGTGTCGACAATGACATCGTTGCGATTTACGATGTGGAATACTACCTGACTATGACGAATCCGGGCGGTCTAACGACTCCGACCACGGGTTATCAGCCGGCTGGATCGCTTGTCACTATTGAGGCATTCCCACCAGCATCACCGCCGGGCGGCCAATATGGATGGATCGGATGGACCGGAATCGGTCCGGGAAGCTACACAGGCCCCGATAATCCCTGTGTTAGCTGCGTATTAATGAACGGATCGGCACAGCAAATCGCTAGTTGGCAGCTGCAATGGAATGTAACGATAGACACCGTTCCGACTGGACTGGTAATCGAGGTTGGTGGGGCACCCTACGTCGCACCCTACTTGACCCAGTTCAACGATTCAGAGATGTACGCCATCAACGCACCATCTCCTCAGTTTGCTGGACCAACGTTGAGGTATTCGTTCAGCAGCTGGAGCGACACATTACCACAGTCGCACAATGTTTTCGTGACGGGTCCGGAGACTTTCACCGCCTATTTCACACCGGAGCATTGGTTGACCGTTGACACCAATCCCACAGGACTGCAGGTCACGGTCAATGGTATGGACTACCCGACCCCATATTCGTTTTGGTGCCCAGAATCGTCCAATCCCTGGCTCAATGTTGTATCGCCTCAATCCCTGGGTCCACTCGGAGAGAGATGGGAATGGTATGAATGGAGCACAGGCGGAGGTCAGGCACATGTTTACAACTGCCTCAGTTCAACGACAGTTTATGCCAACTTCACCCTGCAATACTCGGTGAACATCACAACCACTCCTCAAGATTTCAGCGTTATCGTTGATGGGCAGACAACCGCCACACCGGCACAGTTCTGGTGGAACGAAACCACGGGGCACACCATTGAAGCCCTTGCATCCATACCGGTCATGGCCAACAACCGATACAACTGGACCGGTTGGTCCGATTTCGGTGCAAGGGTACACCAAGTCACTCCCAGTGCCGACCTGAGCTTAGTGGCCAGCTACGACTTCCAGCATAAGATAACGCTGCAGTCGAACGCTCCGAGTACCATAATCGAGCTTGACGGCTCACCGATAACTCTGCCATACGTCTACTGGTGCAATGATGGGACTCCTCACAGCCTCTACGCGCCGGATCCGCAGGAGTTCGGTGATACGCGGTATATGTTCAACAGCTGGAGCGACCTTGGAGCGCAGATGCACAACATCGTGTGCAGCGCCCCATCGATCATACAGGTCGTCTTCGACCCGGAGTACAGGGTGTACGTCAACACGACTCTGGACGCCGCAGGATCAAACCTCGACATCATAGCGGGTGCGGTAACCTATCCAACCCCGGCCGAAATCTGGTGGCCCGCGAATACCATGATGGCCTTGGACACCAACGAGTTCCAGCCTGGTCAGAACCCTGGTAGCGGAATGAGGTACAAGTTCGGTGACTGGACAGATTCGGCGTTAAAGAGCAGGACGATCAACGTCAACGCGCCTGGATTGCCATTTGTGGCCAACTTCGGGACGCAGTATAAGCTGACCTTCGTCAACCCACACGGTACACCAACTACGACACCGGCCGGCGACGCTGTAACAGATGGAATCTACTTCGACGTGGGTACATCTGTTGACATAGGGGTTGACGCTACGTTTGCTGATACTACTGATCATAGATGGCGATTCGATGCCTGGACCAGCACAGCTGGTGGCTATGCGGGAACGGATAATCCGGCGACCGTCACTATGAGTGTAGCGATAACTCAGACCGCTACGTGGATGGATCAGTATCTGTTCACAGTGGTCTCGGCGCATGGTACGCCAACCGTGACCGGCGAGGATGAGAAGGTCACCGACTACGAGTACTGGTTCGACGCCGGCACTCAGGCAACGTTCTCAATTGAAGCCGAGGTCTTCACCAACTCACCGACCGACACCGAGAAGGCCGTATTCGACAGCTGGACCGGTGGCACAAGCCCGGCAACGATAAACGCTCCGCTGGAAGTAACTGCGGGGTGGCACAACGAGTATCTCGTTACCATGGTGAGCACTCAAGGAACTGTCAAGACGCCCGAGTGGATCGTGGATGGCCAAACATATGCCTTGACCATCGAGGACATCGTCACATCCGGTGATACCCGGTATGTGTTCGCCTCTTGGTCGACCACGGACACGGCAAATGGCGGCTACCAAGGAACCACCAGAGTGTCCACACTGACCGTTACCGGTGCGATCACCGAGACGGCGTTATGGACGACCGAGCACCGCCTGACCATCGTCTCCTCGAGCGGAGATGAGGTCGGAATAGGCGACCCGCGAACGATTCCGCCCGCCCAGGAATGGGTGGTGGAAGGCACCACGGTCAACATAGAGGTGGACAAGACGGTCGAGATAGGCGATACGAGGTACAAGTTCAAGAACTGGGTTGGCGCAGTGGCCGATCCGGACTCGCCTGCGACCACGGTCGTGGTAAGCGGACCAACGGCGCTCACGGTTGAGTGGGACAGCGAGCCAACGTTCAGCATCATGGACCTGTGGTGGTTGTTCGTCGTAATAATCATCGTCGTCGTGGCGCTCGTTGCAGTGCTCCTGATGAGGAAGAAGAAGCCAGTGGAAGAGGAGGAGATTCCGCCCTTGGAGGAAGAGGAATTCGCCGAGGAGGAAGCTCCCGCTCCCCCCGAGTAGCCGAACCTTCTTCGTCTGATCCGGACTGAAACACAGACATCAGCATCAGCCATGTCGCCCCTACCGCAACTAATATCACCAATCACCACAATCCATGTACTGCCACAGTGATGACAGCTACATCTCTGAACCGTGATGAATGATGGGCGATCTGAGTGGCACCGCTCGTTCCAGTCCGATTAACATTTTTATACTAGGAATCCGATACACGGAAGGAAGGGATGGGTGATAGTGTGGTCACAGGACTCGACCTTATAGGACATAATCGACCTCTTCAACGGCATTGGTTGAAACGAACAGCGGCTTTCATAGTGGACGCGGTACTGGTATTGTTCCCTCTGTGGATCGTTCTGGAGCTTCTACAGGTCCAGGCCATCCAGGTCTATGGCTTTGCATCGGGGATGTTCTTCTTCCTCTACTCGGCCATCTCGGAGGGACTGTGGCAAAGGACGCCTGGCAAGGAGCTCTTGGGCCTCAAGGTCTACTCTCTCGTGGGCAACATGGACCTCCACAAGGGAATGGTCAGGAGCGTGGCGAAGTTCTTCTGGTACATTCTACCGCCATTGGACATGCTCATAGGCTTGGCCACGAGCGGGGATCCAAGACAGAGGCTCTCGGACAGGATAAGCGGGACGACGGTGGTCGGCGCTACCGTCCCCACGTCGGTGCAGATGGTCGCGGACAAGAACCTGGTGAAGGCCGTTAGAAGGGAATGATCCGAACCGGCGTTTCACGCCTGGGAACTGGACATTCTTTATATATCCCAATCCAAATGCTGCAGTGTGGGAAAGATCCTTGTGGGGTATGATGGCTCGGAGGGGGCCAAGAAGGCACTTGACAGGGCAGTGACCATGGTCAAGGAAGGGGATGAGATCGTTGTTGTGTTCGTCGTTCCTCCCGCCAAGATAGAAGAGTTCGTTGGATTCGACACCGATCTGACCGTGGAAAAGGCCCAAGAGGTGCTGGACGAGGTCGTGGGTTCGTTGGAGGAATCCGGTATCCCGGTCACCAGCTTGGTCAAGGAAGGTGACGTTGCTGGGGAAATAATCGAACTGGGTGCGGGACTGGAGTGCGATCTCATCGTTGTAGGTTCTTACGGGCTTTCCAAGGTGGGCGCCTTTGCACTCGGTGATGTTGCTGAAGAGGTGGCGAAGAAGGCAACAAGACCCGTCCTTCTGATAAGGTGATGACTACCTTAAAATACTACAACCACCTTATAATCAGCCTGGTGAAATTGTGCTTTTTGTAACCGTTATGAAGGCTCTTCCAGGCAAGTATGAAGAGGCAACCAGACTGTGCCGACACCCCAAGATCCCGGATGATGTCGAGATCAAGATGTTTCTGGGGCTATTTGGCAAGCCAGATTCAATTGTCATCTTCGAGGCCCCCGATGCCAGCACGGCCGCGGACTTCGCCATGCAGTTCGGGCGCGTTGCGGATTCCTCTACATCGTTGGCTCTGCCTATAGAAGAGTTCAAATGGACTTGGTAATCCGATCCAAAGGACTAAGGCTTCTCCTCGCTTTCTACTTCTGGCGGTTTTTCCGGTGGGGGCGCTGTCTTCTTTCTCTCATCCCTGCGCCTTTGATACATAAGGTACACCAGAAGGGCCATCGAAAACCCTTGTATTATGACGGCAAACACGATCGCCCAAATCACTATGTCAGGTATCTCAGCCATTCTAAGATCTCCCAATATCCCATCTCATCCCGGCAGGTCTATGCTCTTGGTAACGATCAATCCTCCGGTCGTGGCATCCAGTACGTACATCTTGACCACCGATCCCGATGGAACGTTGCTCACTCTCAAGAAGTCACCGGTGCTGACGTAACTGTCGTCAGCGTTGTCCCTGTACTCGATATCGCATATGTCGGTGCCACCGGCGAATACCAGTTCGCCGTCACCGTTGGTCTGGAAGGTGTACGTGCCTTCACTTGTATTGTATCCGATTATGATCTTGAGGTCCATCGGCCTGGCTTGAGGACTGATCTTACCGACCTTTGCATCAAATGTAGTACCATCAACCGGCACA
>JAUVHO010000083.1 GCA_030593295.1 Methanomassiliicoccales archaeon
TTCCTTGGACATCGTCATGACCGGGGCTTCAACAGGGGTCTCAGTCTCATCCTCAGAGCCGGGCATCTCGTTGTCGTAGTTGTCCGTGTAGTTCAATGCGGCGACATTTCTCAGTATCTCCCCATCTGGTACATCCAAATCTACTGTCAAGTTGAGGTAGATCGTGTGATTCCCCGCTTCAACGTCAGTGAAGTGCCATCTGTAGGTACGTCCATCCACTGAATCGTAATTGGGATAGCTTTCCACGAATGTGGTGTACTCCGGGATCGTGTCATTGACCCAGACATGATTGGCGTTGAAAGTTCCGGTGTTGTTGTAGTATATCTTATAGTGTAGTGTGTCGCCAGGAGCGACAACGTCCTCCTCCACCGTCTTCACGACCGTGATATTTGCTGGCTCGCCGAAGATGTACTCTCCCATCCAGTCCTTCTGAAGAGGATTTGTCGCTGAGGCGGACGTGCTGAAGAACAGAAGGAAATTGGTGTCGGAGCATACAAGCTGGTTGTCGTCCAGATCGGTGAACGCGGTCACGGGGACCCGGTACTCGATCCACCATTGATCGTCATCTGGTGTTGGAGTTCCATAGTCGATCGGCCTGGGATTCGTGAAGTCATTACTTGCCTTGCTGGCCTCCTGCAACCAGACCCAGTCATCATCTGGATCATACTCGTAGTCATCGGTGTCGCTGTAGTAGACACCAACGGTCCCGAACTTGAAATAGCCGCCTCCACCGTTCAGATCGACCACGAACTCGCTCCAAATGTCGCCATCGACTTCCATGAGTATGTCCCAGTGATAGGCCTTGTAGGCATACTTCCCAGTATGTCTCGGATCTGCCGCGACCCTCTGCCTGAGGAACAGCCAATCGTCATCCAGGTTGGAACATCCTGAGCTGTCTCCATCACCATCTACGTAGAGATATTGGACGGATGTGTAATCGCCCGGATTGTTCTCCGCTCCTCCTCCACTGGCATCGACGCCGGAAGCTATGTCAACAGCTGATGGCTGGACGTTCGCTATTCCGTGTGTCGGATCGTTCTCATAGGATTTGTCCTCCCAATCCAAAATCCTCTCGCCCCTAAACGTGTAGTTTATCCAATCGCTGTCCGAGGGCCAGTCTGGAATAGGACTTGGTGGGTCCTGTCCAGGTTGACTGACAGCTAGAACAAATGTTCCCAAAACTAGCAGCGTCACAACAAATGTTGTCTGCGCTTTCTGAAAGGCTGATATCGCACTATTACCCCGCCTCATTCTCTCACCTCTATATTGCTAATTGTAGTCTTCAAACCGCGAAAAGATGGAGCAAGGAAGAAAGCTTCAGCTAAATAGCGTGCTCTTGCTGAGAAACTGTATATCGTTGCTCGAACGCAATTGGTCTCTCCCCTCTCTCCAGTCGATTCGAGATTTGTTGTTCATTCGATGGACTCGTGGATATTTAAGATTTGTGCAGATTGACGTGTTAAGCAGGATATCTACTGGCTAATGAGGGATTGTTCCCTACGAAATGCTCAGAAGGTTTTTAACAACCAAGGATACTTCACCAGAGAAAGGGCCCGTAGATCAGACTGGAAGATCGCCACGCTTGCAACGTGGAGGCCTCGGGTTCAAATCCCGACGGGTCCATCAAACTCAAGGTTCAAGTACTACCACTTCGATGACCCCTCGATGGCAGAGAGACACTATCGCATGGAGGGTAGGCTGAAGAGCTATCTGAAGAGAATCCAGAAGCGTGAGGACATACTGCCTGAGAACAAGAAAGCGATCAAGGCTTTTTCCGATTCATGCATCAGAGAGGGGCTCACCATCTCCTGTGTTGCCAAGTACCTGAACAGCCTGACCAAGATCGGTTCGTGGACGAAGAAGGACTTCATGAAATGTGGGAAGAAGGACATTGAGAAGGTTGTCGAGAAGATACAGAAGGAAGACTGCAGCGAATGGACGAAACATGCCCACAAGGTGGCCCTGAAGAAATTCTTCCGGCTGTTGAAGGAGACGGATGAATACCCAGAGGAGGTTCGCTGGATCAAGACATCGGTGAAGAGAAGAAACCACAAGCTTCCGGAGGAGCTTCTGAACGAGAACGAAGTTCTCAAGATGATAGACCATTGCGAGAACCTTAGAGATAGAGCGATAATCTCATTCCTGTGGGAATCTGGATGCAGGGTGGGAGAGCTTCTTTCATTGCGGATCAAACATGTCGAATTCGGTGAAGATGGATATGCAAGAGTCATTATCCCAGAAGGAAAGACTGGACCCAGGAGGTTGAGATGCGTGTCTTCCGCACCCCATCTCAACATGTGGTTGCAGAATCACCCTTTGAAGGATAACAAGAACTCACCTCTGTGGGTGGGAATCGGGACGGTTGGGAGAAACAAGCCTCTCATGTATTCAGCGGTTCGAAAGCTGCTGGCGAATGCGGCAAA
>JAUVHO010000018.1 GCA_030593295.1 Methanomassiliicoccales archaeon
AAGAAAACCTCAGTCACTTTCCTCCCTCACCATTATTATAGCTTTCACTGGACATTCCTCAGCGCATATCCCACAGCCCTTGCAGTACTTGAGGTCGATCTCTATCTTGCCCCCTTCCCTCTTGATGCACGCGTCCGGACACACCAGCCAGCATATGTCGCAGTTGGTGCACTTCTCCTGATCAACCTCAGGCCTCTCGCTCCTCCACGCACCGGTCAGGTTGTCCTCGCTCCACCCGGGCTCGAACACAAGTGTGCTCTTGGCCTTCTTGATGAACTTCTCGTGCTTTTCCAGACCCATATCGATACCTACAGTTTGTCTAACTTGTTGAACGCCTCTTCTGCGGCTTGGAAATTCTTATCGGCTGCTTCGGGGAACCTGTTATCGATCGCTTTCCTGACATTGTCCATTTCAACGAATCCAGTTGCCTTGGCGAACGCTCCCAGCATTGTCGTGTTGGTAATCGGCCTTCCGAGTATCCGAGTCGATATCTCGGTCGCGTCTATCGTCCAGATCTCATAGCCGTTGTTCTCCAGCTTGTACCCGTACTTGCCTTCTTTCAGGACATTTTCCACATCCTTCGGGGACATCTGGGTGTTGAATATCATCTTGCCGTTGTCCTCGAACCCCAGGAGTATGTTCACGAAATGCCAGATGGTGGGATCGAATACACAAAGCGTCTCAGGACTTGTGACGGCGCAACGGAGAAGAATTGGTTGATCGGATATCCTCAACGAGCATATCGAAGGCCCGCCTCTCCTCTCGGGACCGAATGTCGGTATTGACTGCGCATAATCCCCGCCATAGGCTGCGGCTTCAGAAAGAAGGTTACCAGCGGTTACGATTCCTTGCCCTCCCCTGCCGAACAACTTGATCTCGTGAAGTTCTTCCATAACAGCCGTTGAGAAAGTTCGATGAGCGTATTTAAGTTTTCGTTGGGTAGGTCAGATTGCTTTCCCGATGCCATCGATGGCGTCCGTGTTCTCGACCGATGACAGGTCACCCAGTTCCTCCCCCAGATACTTCGCCCTGATGATTCTCCTGATAATCTTGGCTGACCTTGTCTTTGGCAGATCGGTCACGAACATGAGCTTGTCCGGTCTGAGAGGTTTACCAAGTTTGTTGCCGACCTGGATTCTGAGCTCTTCCCTCAGTTCCTCACTCGGTTCGAATCCTGGCCCGAGCACCACGAAGGTTATCACGGCTTCTCCTTTGATCTCGTGAGGGACACCAATGGCGGCCGCTTCTGAAACTGCATTGTGATCGATCAGAGCCGACTCCACTTCCGCGGGGCCAGTTCTCCTTCCGGCCACCTTGATGACATCATCCGATCTCCCGTGCAGAGACCAGAAGCCGTCCTCGTCCACGTACGCCCAATCGCCGTGATACCAGATGTCCGGCCATTTCGACCAGTAAGTGTCGATGTACCTGTCAGGGTCTTTCCAGAATCCCCTCGTCATGGACGGTGCGGGCTTGGTAGCGATCAGATGGCCCATCTCCTGCCTCACCGGATTCCCGTCCTCGTCAACACAGTCGATGGCCATGCCCAGACCAGGGCCTCTGAGAGTGCATGGTTTGAGTGCGGTAATGGGAAGCGGTGAAAGGAAACAACCGACTATCTCCGTGCCCCCAGAGATGTTGATGATAGGGATCTTCTTCTTCCCGACAACCTCGAAGAACCAGTTCCAGGATTCTGGGTCCCAGGGCTCCCCCGTTGAACCTAGGTATCTCAAACTGCTAAGGTCGTGCTTGGTT
This sequence comes from Methanomassiliicoccales archaeon, assembly GCA_030593295.1. Lineage (GTDB taxonomy): Archaea > Thermoplasmatota > Thermoplasmata > RBG-16-68-12 > SOIM01 > JAGLME01. Next base: position 1,756 of record JAUVHO010000018.1, read on the forward strand.
ACCCATTCCTCGCCGAAGGTCATCAGCATTCGGATCGCGGTTGGCGAGATACCCAGATGTGTTATCTTGTGCCTCTCGATCATGTCCCACAACCTGTCGGGTTCGGGATAGTTGGGAGCTCCTTCGAAGATGAAGAGCGTGCCGCCCAGAGAGTGAACCCCGATTATCTCCCAGGGCCCCATCATCCAGCCGATATCGCTCAGCCAGAAGAACACAGTGTCCGGTTTGACGTCGAAGAAATAGCCGAGTTCTTTCACGATTTGGGCAAGGCATCCACCGTGAGTGTGCACAGCACCCTTGGGTTTTCCTGTGGTGCCAGAAGTGTAGATGAGAAGCGCATAATCTTCGGAATCCATGTGCTCGGTTGGACATTCAGCAGGCTGATTTGCCAGGAAGTCGTCCCACCAGACATCTCTTTCATCGTTCCAGGGTATATCTATCCCCAACCTCTTCAGGACAACGACCTTCTCAACGGTTGGAACGTTCTCCAGCGCCCTGTCGGCCTGGGGTTTGATCGATATCTGCTTTCCCCTTCGGTATGAACCATCAGCAGTGAACAGAACCTTTGACTCAGCATCGGATAGACGAGACGAAAGTGCAGATCCACCATAGCCAGAGAATATCGGGATGACAATGGCACCTATCTTCATGACGGCATAGAACGCGATCACGATTTCCAGGGACATGGGCATGTAGATCCCCACTGAGTCACCCTTTCTGACGCCGGATGCTCGGAGAGCGTTAGCGCACTTGTTCACCTGCTCGTACATCTCGAGATAGGTCAGCTTGCGGATCTCTCCATCCTCTCCTTCCCAGATGAGGGCCGGATGGTTCTTCAGGTCGGTGTCAGCATGCTTGTCGATGCAGTTGTGTACAACGTTCACCTTTCCGCCGAGATACCATTTCGCCCATTGGATCCCTTCTGATGTGTCCAGAACCTGATGATATGGCTCATACCATTCTATGTTCAGGTCCTCCATGATCGCATCCCAGAACCATTCCAGCTCGTCGGCGGAGCGCTGGATGAGCTCGTCGTAGTCCTTGATCCCGTGTTTTTTCATAAAGCGCTTGATGTTAGAATCGTCCAAATAACTCCCCGTCGGTTCCCAAACAACGTCGGACATGGCCTCCCCTTGGACTGTGAAATGGAATCGGGTATATTAACGCTACTGGAGGAGACATAAAGCCGAAGATTTAAAGTACAACCACACGCCAATCTGGTTATCGTGGAGCGGAAAGGAGAGAAGAAGAAGGACACAAGAAAGCGATGGTTGGTAGGTCTATTGATCGGAGTCAATCTGATCATTCTGCTTCCGATTGCTGCGAATATCATGATGAATCCGGATCGGTTCATTCGTCAAACTCAACCTTCCTCGGAAAAACCGCACTTATCCGTCGACGGGGAGGGAAACGCCCGTGTGCATTTCATTAGCTGGATAGACGAATACGGTGATCAGACATACAACATTGCCTACGCGAGAATTGACGGTCAAGGTGGCATAACGGATGGGCCCAAGTTTGTAGATGACTATCCAATGAACACTTATCCTGAAGAGAGCGAAAAGCACATCAGGGATTCGGCAGGAAATGACCATTTCTTCTTCTCAAAATTCGATTCGCCCGAAGGCCTTTACTGGGATGATGAGTACCTGAAGCATACGGTAATTGATTGGCACGGCCAGGTGGTAGTTGATAACAACACTATCGCGAGTTTTCCCAGGCACCAATATTCTTACCACAGTCCAAGCATATTCGGGATCAAACTGGAAAGACGCTCGAATGACATACACATTGCGTGGTACGTGAACACCGTCTACGCGGGCAACTACTACGAAGTCTATTACATGAAGATCAACACTGACAGTGAAATCCTAGTTCCTCCGATCAGGTTGTATGTATATGACGGGGGGCCGTTGATACCGTACTTCTTGGTTTTCTTGGGCATTCCGTTGAGTTCTGTAGCAGCTTACTTCGTTCTTTCCAGAAGAATCTCATCCACAGATTATTCTGAGAATACGATGCGGTCACCCCTTACTAGAAGAACGAAATCGGCGGGAATCGTGCTGTTGGTGAGCGTTCTTGTCTTAGTTCTTACCACCCTATTCATTGCTCCTCCGGTGTTGGGAATCTTGATACGCGAACCATGGGGTTCCACTACGGTCGTCTTTGTCGGCTTCATGATAGCCCTAGCAATCCCGGTAGTGTTCCTCGCTGGCTTCACCATGATGCTTCTCGACAAAGATGGGAAGGACTACCTCTGGCATCAACAGGCAGTAAAATCCGGGTTTGCGGCATCCTTGTTAGCCACGTACCTTTCCTTCATGATGATTTCAAGCATTATGTCCCCCATTAATTCCCTGGGGGGCATCCTATTCTGGATTATCGTGACGTATCCAATCTTCTTATTCGTCGCAACGGGTCTGGCTGCTGAGAGGTCCCTAAGAGCATTGGCCGCGTGGAGAAAAGAGAAGAAAGATGAAATTGTGGAAGAATCTGACATTGATTCAGAAATCCAAGACGATGAAGAGTGATTACCTCATTGTCTTTATCTTCTCAGCAATAGCCGTTCCGACCTCACTGCACTTCGCATCTCCGCCAAGGTCGTAAGTGAGAGTCTTTCCCTCTTCCAGAACAGCGACAACGGCCTCCTCCACCTTCTTCGCCGCGACGAGTAGATTCTGATCGTTCTTTCTCAGCCCCATCCAGTCCAACATCATCTTGGTTGCACCGATCGCGGCCATTGGGTTCGCCTTGTCCTTGCCAGCGTGCTTGGGGGCACTTCCGTGTATAGGCTCGAACATTGCGTGATTGTCACCGATGTTGCCACCAGCGGCCATTCCCATCCCTCCTTCCAGAACGCTTGCCAGATCGGTCGCTATATCCCCGAACATGTTGGGGAAGACAGTAACGTCGTACCATTCAGGATTCCTGATGACCCACTGTGTGAACGCGTCAATATAAGCGTAATCCTTCTCAATGCCCGGATAACCTTCTGCGATCTCGTCATAAACCTGCCTGAACAACCTGCAGCCAGCCATCACATTGCTCTTGTCAACACAGGTAACCCTCTTCTTCCCGTCATATGGCGCCCCGTTCCGCCTCGTGCACGCCTCAAACGCGAACTTGATGACCCTCTCGCAGCCCTTTCTCGTGATTGTCCTTCCATCAACGGCAAGTTCCCTGACTCCTCCCCTGGCCAGGAATCCTCTTATCGGAGTATAGCAGCCCTCGGTGTTCTCCCTGACGGAAAGGAAGTCCACCTTCCCGGGTTCCCAGACGTCCTTGAACTCGTTGGAGATCTTGTGCCTCACATTGGGATAGAGCTTGGTCGGCCGGACGTTCGCATACAGGTCAAGTCCGAATCTCAATCCAAATACGACGTCGGTTCCAGCGAGGTCCCCGTTAGGAAGGATCGCTTTGGGGTGACCGATGGCGCCCAAGAGGATAGCGTCCGCATCGTTCTTGCACGCGTCGAAAGCTTCCTCGGGCCACTCCTTGCCAGTTTCGAGATAGTACTCTCCACCACACGGGAAAGTCTCCCTCTCAAAGCTAACCGGGTAGACCTCTTGGACGGCCTCCAGGACCTTGATGGCTTCCCAAATGACATCCTTTCCGATCCCATCGCCGGGTAGGATAGCTATCTTGTACGTGGTCATTCCCCTGCCTCCAGGATGCGCCTGACCTTGTTGATCAGGCCACCTGCCTCTAGTATCCCCAATACGTTCTCAGGTAGTGGATTCGTCTTGATAATCTTTCCTGAGGATAGGGTAATCTCACCCTTTCCGATATCTGCCTGTATCTCCTCTCCTTCCTCGACCAGATCGATTAGTTCTTGGCTTTCCAGCACCGGAAGTCCCAGGTTGATCGCGTTGCGGTAGAAGATCCTGGCGAATGTCCGTGCGACCACCAAGGAGACTCCAGCGGCCTTCAGTGCGACCGGCGCGTGCTCTCGACTGGACCCGCAGCCGAAGTTCCTGCCAGCGACTATGATGTCGCCTTTCTGCACTCCTCCTGCAAACTCGGGGTTAAGGTTCTCCATGACATGCTTTGCGAGCTCGCTCGGATCGGTGATCGTGAGGTATGGACTGGGTGTTATGTCGTCCGTGTTGACGTTGTCCCCGAACTTCCATATCCTGCCCGAGAGTGTTGTCTCCATCTAAACGCTCCTTGGGTCGGTTATCTCACCGTACAGCGCTGATGCCGCAACGGTCCATGGTGAAGCCAGATAAACGAATGATTCCGGATGTCCCATTCTCGCCACGAAGTTCCTGTTGGTGGAACTGATGCAGGCCTCGCCAGCAGCCAGCATCCCGCCGTGACCGCCGAAACATGGTCCGCAGCTCGGTGCGCAAATGGTCGCTTTTGATTCCAAGAAGATGTCGAACAGTCCCTCTTTCATTGCCTGATGGTAGATCTTCTGAGAGGCCGGCATCACGATCATCCTTACGTCCTTGTGGATCTTCTCGCCTTTGAGTATCTCCGCGGCGGCCCTCAGGTCCTCAATCCTTCCATTGGTACATGAACCCAGGAACGCCTGGTGAACCTTGACGCCTTTCAGCTCACTCACACCCTTCACATTATCCACGTTCGAGGGGCAAGCCACCTGGGGCTCCAAATCGGTGATATCGAAGTTCCTCTCTTCCTGGTAGACCGCATCTTCATCAGATCTCACGGCTTCGTACTCCTTGCCGGTCCAAGCGAGATATTCCTCGGTCTTGGCATCGGGTGAGATGATACCTGTCTTGGCGCCCATCTCGGTAGCCATGTTGCACATCGTGAGTCTATGTGAAATGCCAATTGAATCGACGGTAGGACCGGTGAACTCGATCGCCTTGTAGATGGCCCCATCCACTTTCAGTTGGCCGATCACTTTCAGAATGATATCTTTCCCATCCATCCTGGGACCCATTGATCCATCCATGATGACCCTGAGGTTCTCGGGGACCTTCAGCCAGAGCTCCCCCAGAGCAAAGACCGCGGCCATCTCTGTGAACCCTATTCCTGTTGCGAAAGCACCCAAAGCCCCAGCTGTGGGAGTGTGCGAATCAGATCCGACGACCAGCATCCCCGGGAGCACCCAGCCGTCCTCTGCCAGAATCTGGTGCGCGATTCCACCCCTGCCAACATCCAGGAAGTTGTCTATTCCCTGTTCGTTCACAAAGTCCCTTATCGTCTTGTGCAGGCTGGCGCTCTTGACGTCAGAAGCGGGCACCCAGTGATCCAAGATTATGACTATCTTGTCCTTGTCCCAAATCTTCTTTGCGCCCATCTCTTTGAAGGACTTGATAACGAAAGTACAGGCCTCATGGCTCATGGCCAGGTCCACCTTGGCATCGACTATGTCGCCCGGTCTGACGCTTTCCCTACCGCTCGCACGTGCGAGTATCTTCTCTGAGAGTGTCGCTCCCGCAGACATGATCTTCAACTACTTGGGGGGATTCACCCCAGCATCCTTGGCGATCGCCCAGAACTCCTTGTCGGAAATGCCTCGCCTTTCTTCCTCCCTCTCCCTGAACGTCTTGATGAACTCCACCTGTTCCTTCTTCCCCTTGTGTTCCGCTCTATCCTTTATCCCTTCGACGATCTTCGTGACCTGCTCAGGTGCGACGCCTATTCCAGCCTTCTCCAGCTTGTCGGCGACCGCCGCATGGCCGGTGTGTTTGCCGAATATGAACTTCCTTGTCCTGCCTATTTTCGCACAATCCATCGGCTCATATGTGAGGGTTTTCTTCAAGACGCCGTCCGCGTGAATGCCGGATTCGTGTGAGAACGCGTTGTATCCGACTACGGGTTTGTTGATGGCCAATGGTATTCCTGAAATCTCCTCCACCATCGTAGAGAGCTCATAGAGCTTGCTGATGTCAATGCCAGTTCGGTAATCGTAAAGCACTTCCAGGCCCATGACCAGTTCCTCAAAGGAAGTGTTCCCGCTTCTCTCGCCTATGCCGTTGACTGTCGTGTGGGGGATCTCGACCCCGCATTCGACGGCCGCCAGAGAGTTTGCGACCGCCATTCCAAGGTCGTTGTGACCGTGAAAGGACAGCTGAACGGGTTTGAACCTCTCCTTGATCTCCCCCAGCCACCACCGCATCGCGGAGGGCGTCATCACGCCCACGGTGTCGCAAAGCACTGCTCTCTTGGCACCGGCTTCGGTGCACGCGTTGTAAAGCTCGGCGACGAAATCCAGATCGGCCCGTACCGTGTCTTCGGTGACAAATGCGACATCCAATCCGTGGTCCCTGGCGTACTCACAGGATCCCACCGCTATCTCCAGTACCTTCTCTCGGGTCATCTGCAACTTGTATTTGAGGTGGAGATCACTGCAAGCGATGAATATGCTGGTCTCATCCACGTCCGCGTCCACACAAGCATCGATGTCCGACTTCACCGTCCTGGCTGCCCCGATGATAGTGGCCTTCAGCCCTTCGTTGGCGACCGCCTTGACCGCCTTGAACTCCTCCTTGGAGACGACCGGGATGCCCACGTCCATTATCCCAACGCCCATGTCGTCCAGCATCTTTGCGATCTTGAGCTTCTCATCGACAGTGAAGAACACACCAGGGGTCTGCTCCCCGTCCCTGAGGGTTTCTTCCCAGATAACGACCTTGTCGGGAAGGCCCTTGATGATGTCTTTCTCGAGAACATAGTTATGAACTAGATCTTCTTCCATGCTCCGCCCCCTTGATGGCACTGAAAAGGACTATTCGGTATTAAATCTGGTGTGAGAAGTGGTGACAATCACTGGGGTTCGTCTGGCTCTGCTCCTGGTGTTTCTCAGCTGAGAGTTGTCGAATATTCCAAATGTCCACTACGAGAGTTACAAGAAAAGGTATTTATGCCCAATCCACAATCTGACTGATAGGTGTCTGAATGAGAGACAAAGTCGAGAAGGTCCTGGAAAAGCACATAAGGCCTGCCCTTAGAGCGGATGGCGGGGACATAGAGCTCGTCGATGTGGACGAGGCCGCAGGCGAGGTCAAGGTCCGATTGCAGGGTGCATGCGCAGGCTGCCCGATGTCCCAGCTCACAAGCCTCACAGTTGTAGAGAGGATCCTGAAACAGGAGATCCCAGAGCTCAAGAAAGTCATGACCGTGACGTAGATCTGGTGATTTCTAACTTCTTTTCTTCATTCTTGGATATGGCCTAGAGGGAGCTCTACAAGGTCCCAGCGGAAGACTTATTAAGTAGTTGCAGACCATAGTTAAGGGCATGGACGCGGAGGGGAACGTCCACAGAATTGTAGTACCCACACCTCTACCACTGGGAAGCACGAACGTCTATATGATAGACGCAAAACCGATCACTCTGATAGACACGGGTCCCGACACGGACACGACCCTTATGGACCTCAAAGCAGGCCTGAGCGACATCGATCTCGGCTTCAAGGACATTGAGAGAATTGTGCTCACTCACGGACATGTGGACCATTGCGGACTGGTCTGTGAGCTTTCAAAGGTTTCCGACCCAGAGATACTGGCACATGAACAGGACAGGGATATGATAGAGGACTTCGGCGCGGCCTCGAGTGAGAGGTTCGAGCAGTGCAAAGAACTGCTGGAAAGCACAGGCGTTCCGTCTCAGACCCTCCAGGTCCTGCGGGAGTTCATGGAGTTCCTTGGATCGCTGACACATACTTGCACGGTAACAAGGCCGCTCAAGGACGGGGACAAGATAGACTTCGAGAACGACGAGATGGACGTGATCTACACGCCTGGACATTCATCTGGTTCTGCATGCTACAAGTACGGTGATGTGATCTTCTCCGGAGATTCCCTTCTGATAGAGAACTCCCCCTGCTCGGTGTACGGTGGTGCGGACAAGAGATCGATGGGGCTGGACGACTTCCTGGATTCAATGAGGAAGCTCTCCAAATACGGCGCGAAGCTGGTGTACCCGGGACATGGCGATCCTTTCGAAGATATTGAAGAACACGTGACGATGATGCAGAAAGCGTACGAAGCAAGAAGGGATACGATAACCGGCTACCTGGAAGGCGAGGGGCTCACGGCATTCGATCTCATGAACCGTGTTTTCGGAAACATGTCCATAGAGCAGGTGCTCATGGGATTGGGCGAGACTTTGGGTCACCTAGAGATACTGGTGGAGGAGAAGGCCGTCAAGACCGAAGAGAGGGATGGATTGGTCTACTACAGCGTCTAAATCTGTAATCCCTTCGGCAAACTATACATGGAAAAGGAGTTGGACATTAGAAGCCATCGACCGAAAGTATTTAGCGACAGAGGAAGGTTTGAATATGGGATGTCCGGGAATGGAAGTCAAGTCCAAGAGCCTGATCGTTGTGGTGATCGTCCTCATGAGCACTTTCTTTCTGGCTTCGATGATCCTGCCAGTAAATGTGAGAGCATCCACCCTTTACGTGGGCGGAACCGGTCCCGGTAACTACACCACGATACAAAGCGCAATAGACGATGCAGCGCCAGGCGACACCATCTACGTGTTCAAGGGGATATACACAGAACTTGTCGAAGTTGACAAAACCCTTTCCCTAGTCGGAGAGGACAGAGATGAGACCATAATTGACGGAATGGGATTGGGAAACGTGGTCAACATAACCGCTGACTGGGTGAACTTCACAGGTTTCAAGGTTACAGGAGGCAGCAGCGATGGCTATGCTGCTATACGCCTCTTTGGTGTCCGGGATTGCTATATCGCAAACAACAACGTCTTTTCAAATGGCAAGTTTAGCATCTTACTAAAAATCTCCGACAACACTACAATCTCAAACAACGTTCTTTGGGACAATTATTATGGCATAGACCTCTGGGATTCAAACGGCAACGATATTGTGGGTAACACTGTCTCAGGTGCCAGTAGAGGAATTGACCTTCTTGACTCAGACAACAACACAGTTGCCGACAACCTTGTCTCAGGAAACGGCCGCGGCATCGCTCTGTGGTGGGGCTCCACTGGTAACACTCTGATCAACAACACGGCCTTGAGCAATTATGATGAAGGTATCTACCTTTATCACTCCAATTCCAATGATGTCATCAATAATGCCATCAGCTCGAGCTACCATGGCATCCATATCGTTCATTCGGACAACAACACAGCCTCGGATAATCATGTCTGGAACAATGAGAACGGGTTTCGACTTTTTTCCTCCGATGGAAATATGGTCGCCTACAACTCTGTCATCTTGAACAGTCAATACGGCATGACGCTTACTGCCTCCAGAAACAACAGCATCCATCACAACAACATCATCAACAACTCTCAGCAAGCAGCCGATGATATGGACACAAACCAGTGGGATGACGGCTATCCCTCCGGCGGGAATTACTGGAGTGACTATGTAGGCGTTGACGTCTTCAGCGGACCCAACCAGGACATACCCGGAAGCGATGGCAAGGGAGACACTCCGTACGTCATAGATGCGGACAGCGAAGACAGGTACCCGCTCGTGGCTCTTGTTCCGCGTCCTCCATCGGCACCTTTGAACCTCTCGACCTTCCCTGGAGACCAGCAGATAGCTCTCACGTGGGATCTTCCCTCCTTCGACGGCAGTCTTCCGATCACCAACTATCGAATATACCGCGGGACCGCACCGGGCGGTGAGTTTTTCTTTGCCGAGATAGGAAATGTCCTAACCCATCTTGACACAGGCTTGACAAACGGGTAGCTGTACTGCTACAGGGTCTCAGCGGTGAACGGAGTTGGAGAAGGGCCTCTGTCGAATGAAGCGTGTGCCACGCCGACAACCACACCGGGAGCGCCTATGTTATTGCATGCAAATCTAAGTGGTAGTGGCCTGGAGAACGTCACTGTCAAATGGAATCTCTCTTCGGATGATGGAACTGGCCAGGATTCGGTTGTTGGATATTTCATCTACAGGGGCACAACCTATGATGTCGATGCTGTGGGATATCAGCCAGTTGCCACCGTTCCCAGTGGAACTATCGAATACAATGACGATATGACCGGAGAGGGCGACCCGAGCAACTACTTCTACCAGATATGTGCGGTCGATCTCAACAATCTGACCAACTGCTCTGCGAACCAGGCTGGCAAGTTCACGCGTTCATTGTTGAATGGGCCCAACCTTGTGTCAATCCCGCTGATCCAGTCTGATAACAACATTGAGACGGTTCTCCAAACGCTGAAATGGGACAAGGCCTGGACGTACGACTCATCGGCCCAGAAATGGAAGTCGCACACGTTGTTCAAACCCTACAAGGGAGAACTGGAAGAAATGAACACGAGCATGGGCATCTGGGTCAATGTCATGCAACCCTCCAATCTGACGGTTGCGGGGATAGTGCCAACCAGCACATCCATCTATCTTCATGCAGGATGGAATCTCGTGGGTTTTCCCTCATTCAATGTCTCCTACGCAGTCTCAGACTTGAAGGCAACTGTGGGTGTTGAGAGAATAGAGGGGTTTGAAGCTTTGACGCCACCTTACTTCCTCAGAGCACTGACCGATGGAGATGTCTTGCAGGCGGGGTTCGGCTACTGGGTCAAAATGTTGAGCGACGGTTCATGGACAGTTGTCAATTCCTAGGCATGAGAAACCCTTATCTAGTCTGACACCTATTGAACATCCGCTTATCTAAGCATCCCTCCACAACGGGGCCGTTCACAACCTGATTTTCAACTGGAACGGCCTCAAACTTATTTCTTTCCAAATGTATGAGAGGTTCGCACTTGCTTATGATGATGAATCCGAAGATTGGGACACATCCGCCACGTAAGGTTTAATACTCATTCTGGCTTTTCCAAACGGGGAGTGAGGATGAAGAGGATTTCTCGCGACGAATACTACATGAACATCGCCATCGACGTCTCCAAAAGGGGTACCTGCACGAGGAGACAGATAGGCTCTGTTGTGGTGAACGGTGACGAGATCAAGAGCACTGGTTATAACGGGAATCCTAGAGGCTTGCCCCACTGCGACGAGATCGGGTGTATTAGGGACGAGCAGAACATCCCGTCGGGAGAGAGGTCGGAGGTATGCACCGGAGTGCACGCAGAACAGAACGCCCTCCTGCAAGCGGGGAAGGGTGCTAACGGCGCAACGTTGTACACAACCATCGTTCCGTGCAACACATGCGCAAAGATGATCATAAACGCGGGAATCAAGCGAGTCGTCTATCTTGACGATTATCCGGAGAGAATGGGACTGGATCTCCTGAACGAGGCAAAGATACCTGTCGAAAAGATGGAACTGGGAAAAGACCAGTAAACGGCCTTCTAGAAGATCTCCCTGGACACATCCTTTTGAAGAAGTCCGACCGCGTCAGCCTTGCATCTGGCGCAATGTCTCATTTGGGGAAGTGCAGTCTCGCAGTAATCCCTTATGAGATCTACCTCCTTCCTCGATGGAGCTCTGCGCTTTTCAAAACCCGATCCCTCAACGGGAATCAGGGGCATCACGTTCAAAACATGGGCTCCCAGGTCGGCCGCCCTCTTGGCGATCTTGGACATCTGGTCGTCGTTGATCCCTGGTATCAGAACCGAGTTGATCTTGACCAACATGCCCGAATTCACGAACTCTTCCACAGCTTGCCATTGGTTCTGGGAGAGGACCTTGAAAGCGAACTCGCCCTTGAAGGTGCTGCCGTTCCACTTCACCCAGGAGTAGATTTTCTTGCCTATATGAGGATCGACCGCGGCGATGGAAACAGTGACAAAGCCAAGTCCCAGTTCCCTCAGTCTGTCCGTGTACAAGGGTGCCAGAAGTCCGTTGGTCGCCAGACAAAGGTGGAGGTCCGGATGCATCTTACCCACAAGCTCCAATGTCTCGAAGGTCTCCTCGTTAGCCAGAGGTTCACCCGGGCCGGCTATTCCGACCACCGAAAGGTTGTCGAGCTTCTTCCTGGCAATCCTGACCCTTCTGACGGCCTCAAGCGGATCAAGGATGACAGAAGTCACTCCAGGTCGGTTCTCATTGGGGCAGTCGTACTTCCTGTTGCAGTAGTTGCATTGAACGTTGCACTCGGGCGCGACGGGGAGGTGTATCCTGCCAAAACTGCATGATGCGTTCAGATTGAAGCAGGGATGGTCCACTGCAGATTCCAAAGAAAGAACGGAGTCGACCTCCGCTGACGTCCCCTCGCCCATAGGGATATCAGATACGGTTCCCTTTATTTGTCTTTTGCATATCTCCAATCTCTTTATACAACATAATCCATCTCGCTGGCGATGACCGCATGGAGGTCGAGCGGGTGTTGACTCATATGACCAAAGATGATCAAGTCGCGGAGAAACTTCAGTTCGATATGGAAGAAGGGGAGCTTTCGTTCAACGGCGTAAGGTACATCCTCATCAGACCAGAGACGGTCGTGAGGTTCCAGAAGGAGGCGGAGAGGGCCATGGGAGAAAGGACGTCGGCAGCGATGTCACTGGGCGGCTATGAAGGGGGTTCGCTTTCCACCAAGGCCTACAAGGAGAGGTTCGATCTGTCCAATAAGGAGGTCGCGGAGTTCATGTGCAACATGGGTTCCCAGCTTGGATGGGGCAGGTTCGAGCTTGTTGAGCTCGGTGAGCGGCTGGTCGTTGAGGTTCACAATTCTCCCTTCGCGGAAGAGTACGGTTCTTCGGAGGGCGCCATATGCCACATGATAGAAGGCGTAATGGCCGGAATGGGAAGCACCGTCCTGGAATCCAATGTAAGATCGACCGAGGAGAAGTGCAAAGCCAAAGGAGACGAGTTCTGCCGTTTCGTTATCGAGAAGGTGGAGTGATTCACTCCTTGTATCCGTAATCCCGCTGAGCGCTCTTCTTTGATATCTTGCCGTCCAGGAGGTCCGCTTCTACCAGCTTTCTGTCCCTATTCTTGGGGTTGCCGTAGCCTCCGCCGCCGGGGAGTCTCAAACTGACAATGTCCCACTTGTTGAGGAAGCTGACGCCTTTTGCCTTGGCCCTTCTCTCACCCTTGTCGTCGACAAGATAGAAGATCCCTTTTGCACCTTCCATGCCGCCGAACAGCCCGAACGGTGGTCTCTCTTGTGTGTCCCCGTATCTCGCCCATGAGACGTCGTCCACCAGGAACATGATGTCCCTTCTCAATCCCATGGCGCCCCTGAACTTGCCCGGTCCGCCACTGTCCTGGATGAGTTCGAACCTCTCGATCCTCACCGGATACTCCAGCTCGATCGCCTCTATTGGAGTGTTCATGAACCTTGCCAGGTGAGAGTCCTGACCGTCCTTGCCATCGATCGTTGGCAGTGCACCAGCACCACCACCTTGAATGTCTGTGTACACCCACCTTTCTCCCTTGTAGAACCCACTGAATCCGCATGTGGTAATCTGTCCGTGACTCCCTGCCATGACCTTTTCTGGAGCGGCCTTGGCCAGTGCCTGGAGCATGGCCTCCACGATCTTCTGCGAACAATTGGTCCTCGCCGCCACTGCGGACGGGAGTTTGGGGTTGATGATTAATCCTTCTTCGGCGTCTATCTCCACGGGCCTGTAACAACCGGAATTGGGAGGAACGTGCGGGTCCGCGACTGCGATCATGGTGTAGAAAACGGCTGCGTGGGTTGTCGCGATGGGGCAGTTGATGTTGCCTTTGACCTGCTTGCTGGTCCCCTTGAAGTCCACCTTTGCTTTGTCGTCCTTGATTTGTATGTTCACTTGGACAGGGATCAGATCATCCGTCACTCCATCGTCGTCGATGTAAGCCTTACCTGTGTACGTTCCATCCGGGAGGTTCCTCAATCCCTCCCTCATTCTGGTCTCGGAATAGTTCAGCAACCGCCTGAGGCATTTGTGGACCACGTCCACTCCGTACTTCCTGTAGATCTGCTGGATCTTCTTGATGCCAACGTAATTGGAAGCGACCTGCGCCTTGATGTCGCCGATGGTGTTGTCAGGCACCCTGATGTTGTTCCTGATTATCGCGAAGACGTCGTCGTTCTCCTTGTACCTCTTGTAGAGCTTGATCATGGGTATTCTGAGGCCTTCCTGATAGATCTCGGTCATACCGCCAGCTACTCCGCCGGGGACCATTCCCCCCATGTCTGATTGATGAGCGATTGTACCTACGAAGCCCACCAGGTTCTTACCGTAATGCACCGGAGAGAATGTCTGGACGTCCATGATGTGCTGCCCGCCCATGTACGGGTCGTTGGAGATTATCACGTCCCCGGGATGGAGGTCCTTGCGGTCGAAGTGACTTGCTAGTGTCTTCATGGTGAGTTCGAAACCGGTGAGAAGCATCGGTGCATGATGTGCCTGAGCGATCGTGTCTCCCTCGTCGTTGAAAATCGCACATGTGATGTCCATTATTTCCTTGATTATCGGGGACCTGGCCGTCCTGACCAGGGTGTAGCCCATCTCGTCGGCGATCTGTTCCATCCCGAACCGAATGACCTGCATGGTGATGGGGTCGGCCTTGTACTTCGCCATTATCTACCACCCCCCACTTTGACAACGATGTTGCCGTAGGCGTCCACTTCCCCATCGGAGCCCGGAATGAGCACCGATGTGGACATCCTCTCCTCCACGATGCACGGGCCTTTCAGAACGTTCCCGCACCGCAGCAGGGACCTATCATAGATGTTGTTGTTCCTGAAGCCAGTCTCGTCGAAGAAGACCTTTCTCTGTCCCTTTAGAGCAGGTTTTGGATCCTTAGAGGCTTTCTTCATCTTTGGAAGCTTGAGCTTTGGTGACTTACCCAGTGCCCTGACCCTTATGTTCACGATCTCAACATTCTCGACGGGGGAACTGTACTGATAGACCTCCTGGTGCAGCTTGTTGAAGTCCCTCGCGATCTTCCCCATATCTTTGGATGTCAGCTTCTGGGTCCTCTTGATGGGGATGTTCAGTTCGTAGGATTGTCCGTGGAATCTCATATCCGCGGTCCACAGTATCTGGCTCTGCTTCTCGGACACGCCTTCGGCCTTCAGCTGCCGGACCGCTTTCTTCTCCAGTTTTGTGAACTCTGTGACCAGTCTCTTTGCGTCAAGTTCCGCCAGAGATGCCTTGAACGTCCTCCAGTAATCGTGTCTTGTATCGGTGATCAGAAGCCCAAAGGCCGAGAAGTTGCCCGGGAGCGTGGGAATGACAACTCTTGGGATCCCGATCTCTTTCGCCAATTGGACCGCGTGCAGTGGGCCAGCGCCGCCGAATGCGACCAGACCGAAGTCCCTGACGTCGTGCCCCTTCTCGGTGGAACTGATGCTTATTCCCTTGACCATGTTGGCGTTGACCACCCTGATGACGCCGTTTGCGGCCTTCTCGACGCTCCACTTGAGCTCCTTGGAGATGTGTTCTCTGATCGCCTTCTTGGCCAGTTCAAGGTCAAGGCCCATTCCTCCCCCGAGGAAGTAGTCTGGGTTCAGCCTTCCAAGAACCAGATTCGCATCTGTGACCGTGGGCTTCGATCCTCCCAGATTGTAACATGCAGGACCGGGATCTGAACCCGCGCTCTGAGGACCGACATTGAGTATGCCGCCGACGTCCAACCATGCGATGCTGCCTCCGCCTGCACCAATTCCCGCGACGTCAACGACCGGGATCTTCACAGGAAACCCTTCGAACTTGCCCTCGGTCGAAATCGCTGGCTCCCCCTTCTCGATGAGGCAGATGTCAAAACTTGTACCGCCCATGTCCACCGAAAGCGCGTTGAGGTTCTTGGTCTGATTAGCGATGTGAGAACCTGATACTGCACCTCCGACCGGGCCGGAGTTCACGATGCTTACCGCCATCCCGATCGCAGAATCGGGAGTTATCATGCCCCCGCCGACCTGCATTATGCGGAGGTCCACCTTGCCAAACTTCTTGCTGAGCTTCTTGTCCAGGGTCTGAAGGTACCTGTCCAGTATGGGTTGGAGATATGCATTGATCACGGTAGTGGAGGACCTCTCGTACTCCCTGAACTCTGGGGAAACTTCAGATGAAAGCGACAAGTAGGCCCTGGGGTAGACCTCGTTGATGAGCTTGGCAATCCTCCTCTCGTGCTTGGGGTTGAGGAATGAGAACAAGAGGGAAACTGCAATGGATTCCACCTTCTCTTTCTTGAAGAACTTGATGACATTTCTGGTCGCATCCTCATCCAGTCGCCTGATGATCTTGCCGTCCCTGTCCACTCTCTCCGGGACTCCTTTTCTCCACCGTCTGGGTACTAATGGTTCTGGGTTTCGAACATAGAAGTCATACAGCCCTTCTTGGGGCCTCTGGAACCTGGCGATCTCCAGCACGTCAAGGAATCCATCAGTTGTGATCAGCCCCGTTCTGGCGCCCTTTCTCTGGATGAGGGCATTGGTGCCGATGGTGGTCCCGTGGACGACGTAATCGACATCCTTCATTGACGCTCCGCTCATCTTGAGGACGCTGCCCAGTCCTTTCAAGACACCCATTGACAGATCTTTCGGGGTGGTCAGGACCTTTTCGTAGGTGGTCTCTCCCGTCTTATCGTCGATCAGAACCAGATCGGTGAATGTGCCCCCAACATCTATGCCCAGTCGCATCGGTCTCCTCCCCTGAATCGTACAATGAAAGAGTTGGTTCTGGAAAAGGAAAGTCGGTATTTGTAGTTAACCGAGCATGGAGAAGTTGACAGTTCTCATTCAGAAGGTGGCTCCTCTATGTCGACAATCTCGTCTTCCTCTGATTCTTTCTTCCTCCTCCGAGACAAGAAGTATACGATTGAAAGCAAGATTAGAAGGGCCGCGACGACAGTGGCGACTGCTATCCATATTGCGTCTTCTGGTTCAGTGGGAGGAGGTGGCTCATAGTTGTCAACCCTCACCGTCGTGTTCACCACAATGGAATAGTCCTCACCGTCATAGGATCGGAAGTAAATCGTGTGATTTCCGTCAGAAACATCGGTAGACGCCCATAGTTGAGTCCATAATTCGGTACCGTAAATCTCGAACCAAGAGCCGTCATCAATCTTCATCTCGACCTTCTCCACCGTCCCATCAGAATCCGAAGCTGTACCATCCAGGAAGAAAGTTCCTGATACAACGCTCCCATTGGTCGGATACGTGATAGTGCATATCGGGATTTCATTGAAGGGTGTCGCGTTTGCCTCGCCTGACCTGGGACCTTCTCCAAAAACATTAGTCGCGCTGACTTGATAGAAATATGTTTGACCGTTCGTCAGGCCACTGTCTATGTAGGTCAAGACATCTCCAACCTCGACGAGTTCTGTCTCCCCGCCAGAAGCGTCTCCCCTGTAGACAGTATAATGGAGAGTCGGACGTCCGCCGTTCCACAAAGGCTCGAGCCACGTCAGCACTACCTCTCCATTTCCTGGCAAAGCCTGAAAATCCCACGGTTCCGAGGGGGAAGAGGGGATATCGAATTCCATGAGAGGATACCAGTCTCTGTTAGATGCCCCTGGAATATCAAACGGCACATCACCAATTCCGTCGCTACCAGCCTGATCTTGGTTAGGACCACTGAACGCATCATCTCCGTTATAGGAAGCCCAGAAGTTACCTCCATCAGGGTAGCTGCTATTCCAGAAGTTCGTACCGTCGTCGAATGCATAACTGAGGCGATTGTGATATAGTAAGTTCTCAGAGGATGAGTAGAGGGAGATGCTTGCTTTGCTATCGCTGAACCCATTCCTGGCAACAATGTTCTCATGGCTATTCCAGATGAGAATCCCCACCTCGTCGTTATAGAGAAACAGGTTGTCGATGATGAAGTTGTTCTTGGAATGATTCAGAAGAAGCCCATTCATATCGCTGTTTCTCAGAGTGTTGTTGGATATCACATTGTTCAGATTCCCTGTCGAGTAGAAATGGATGCCATTCTCATCGTTTCCAGACATGGAATTGCCATCTACTGTGTTATTGTGGTTGGATGTGCCAAATCTGATGCCGTCATGAGTGTTCCCTGAGAAGGAGTTGTTGCGAATATCATTACGGTCGGCACCAGTCAGGTACATTCCGTATGAGTTGGCCCCGGCCGCATTTTCGTCCAGAGTGTTGTCGTCCGATTGGTAAAGGGTGATGCCGTATCCACTTGTGTAAGAAGCACTGTTGTCAGTGATGTGGCTGTGGTCGGTGTAGAACAAGTAGATCCCGTTTCCTGTGTTCCAGTTAACAGTATTGCTCGCAATCTCGAGGTTTGAGGAATAGGCGGTGGCAATCCCTATGTCACCTTTACTGACATTCTGATTCTCCACAATCGTGCCAGTGCAGTTAGCAAGGATAACCTGTCCCGCACCGGACGGGATCGTTCCGCCGGTGACGTTCTTCCAATAGCGGACGGGTTTGCCATTGACCGTATTAGATGTGTCAATGATGTGAGTATTCCAGAACTCAAGATAATTGCCGACCAACACGATTCCGTTCTCCACCATCGAGTTTGAAGAGAATCTGCCATTGGTTGATTCCCAGACAGCAATCCCTGACGCATTGTTATAGGATATTGCATTGCCAGAAAACGTGTTGTTATGCGAGTTTTGAAGGTAGAACGCATCCCAACTGCTGAATGATACTGTGTTGTCAACAAAGGTGTCATTGTTCGAGCTATCTAGATGAAATCCATCTCCATTGAACGCTACTGTATTGTTGACCGCTAAGTTACCATCAGAGTACACAAGATGGATGCCCCACAATTTACTAAACAGGACAGTGTTGTTTGCTATGTAGTTACCCGATGAGACACCTATCATAATCCCCATGGTCGCGTTGCTGATGTACTGATTCTCCACGACCACGCCCGTGCAATTGCCCATTATCACCTGACCGGCGTCAGAAGGTACGGTTCCGTTGGTGGCGTTCTTCCAATACCGTACAGGCTTCCCGTTGACAGAATTAGAGGAGTCTATCGAATGGGTGTTCCAGTGCTCAACGAAGATACTGTAAACATAAAAACCATTCTCGACCAGGGTATTGCTGGTGAAGATATCCCGACTGGACCAGAAAATCCCAATCCCTCCATAGTTGCTCCGTGAAATGCTATTGCCGGCGACGAAGTTGTCATTGGATTCCTGCAAAGTAATTCCGCTCTGGTTGTTCGAAACCAACGTATTGTTCGTGATAGAGTTATTATGAGATTCATAAAGATCGATACCAGACATAAAATGCGAGACATTGTTGTTGGATATGGAGCAGTTCTCCGCGTACATCAATGATATTGCCGAGACCCAATCATCATTCTTAGTCAGAGTGAATCCAGTAACATTGACCCAATCAGCCTGGATCACCATTCCGCTCCGTTCGTAGTTGCCACCGATTATGGTCGTGTCTCTGTTCTCACCAACGAGGGAGAGGGGGGCGTAGATGTGAACGTACTCAGGATATGTTCCGCTGAAAACGTACACCGTATCACCAGGATTTGTGTTATCGACTGCTGCCTGGATGGTCGTGTAGTTTCCGGGGCCACCTCCGCCCACATACAGAGTGGTTGCGCTAACATTCTCAGGTAAAACTGACAGAGCGTAGCTGAAGCAAGTAAGGGCGATTATAACACTAACAGCAAAGCACCGTTTTCTCTCATTCATATCCCAAGCATCCTCAGACTTCGTAGCCCAATCCTCGTAGATATTCTTTCTGGTACACTCTTTGTATGTGCTGCATTTCTCAGAATCTGGCTTTAGATTTGCTCATATCAAGTCTCGTGAAGAAAACTATTAATACTCATTGAAGACATTCATTCATACAGCAACAAACGAGAGAGTTGAATAGGATATGTCAGACCAGAAGTTCAAACAACTCTTCGAAGAACGCCTTCGTGAATTCATGAAGGAGAACGAAGATCTTTTGAATCAAATAGCCGATAGGTTCTGAGTAATCCACTCTCGTATTTCGTTTTCGGACGCGCAATAGTTCTCGAATCTCTCCAAAGTTTCCAGGAGTTCGTCATCTGTCATTTGTACAAGTTTCTTGCCGAAAGCCCCCAGTATCTGATCAATCAATCCAAGTGCGGTCCGGTGGTTACAATTCTTTAGTGGCTGGCGATTTGTGAAGAAATGAAAAGCCCAGGCTGCAATCTCAATATATGGAAGTCGACTGCCAACTCTTTCCTTGAGCCCCTCTTCGAACTCATCGATTAGATTCGATAGTCTGACACCTTCCTCGAAAGTCTCCGGGCAGTGAACATCCCTTCCCGTGCCGGTCTTGGCCACTCTGAGATAGACCTCTTTCACTTCCTCCAAACCGAACTTGGTCAGGAACTCATACCCTTCTGAATCTTGATTCAAATCCTCTTCATGAACCACGACACCGAATCGAGCGGGGAACTTAAGACCCTTTACATCTGAGTCTAGTCACTCAAGAGGTGCCCTCGAGCACCCACACCCAGTAGGCATGACCGACCACGAATGTTTCAGAATCATTCAGTTCTCTTGTGTAGAAAGGTGGGCTCATTGGATCGTATTCCTCCACCCTTACCGCGCCTGTGATGTTCTTGAATTCGGCCGCTGTGCATATCTGCCCATGGTCTGAATAACCGATCAGATTCCAACCAGTCACCAAGTTGGCAGGGGTTGGTGATGGCACATTTCCTGCGACGGTGAGATTTGAATCTTCAGTGACATTAACCCAGAAACCCATCGTATGGTCGATATTGATGCTGGCCAAGCTATAGGGTTTGGATTTCACAACGGAACTCCATTCTTTGGTGATTGAATCAAAGAACCACGCCTGGCTGAAGGGCAGACTTCCCAATACGGAATCAACCCTAGGGTCATGCAGAACAAGAGGAACAGATACGAGATTGGGACCTTTGGCCAGACTTCGAGTGAACTTCCCGACCTGATCGTCAGAGCATCTCGTCCTATTGTTCACATCCACCGCGCACACCCGATAGAAGTAGTTGCTGGGATCTCCCTCACCTGCCAAAGCATCTTCGAACTCAAACGTCCCGTTAGGCACGCTGGCAATGAGTTGATATTCATCACCATCGGAGCTGAAGTTGGACCCTCTGAAGACCCTGTACTCGACGACCGATCCCTGTCCGGAACCATCGTCCATGGACAAGGACCAGTTGATGGCCACATTCTCCCTGTCATTTCCGCTCAGAACGGCTTTCACACTAGTGGGGGATGCCGGTATCGCAGTGGGAATGGAGGCGGCCTCGTTCGATCTGGGACCTTCACCGACACCGTTCACAGCAGTGACTCTGTAATAGTGGCGCGCACCATTCGCCACTGTTGTATCATTGTAGTGGGTGAACCACGGTTGATCGGCAATACTGACTTCCTCTCCGGCACCAGTTCTCCTGTAGACCTTGTACGATGTCACTGGGAAACCTCCGTCAGAACTCGGTGGAGACCATGTCAGGTCCACGTATCCATCCCCCCAGGAGGCCAGCAGATCCTCCGGTGCGGTCGGCAGATTCCAGGGAGGACTGATCAAGGGATAGAGATCCTGGCTGTTGGAGTCTATCTCATAGGGGACGTTGCCGATGCCGTCTGGATCCGACTCGTTCTGGCTTGGGCCCTTGAACTGATCCGTACCGACATAATCGCTCCAATAATTCCCTCCAGCGGGATATCCATACTCCCAAGAATTCTCATTCCCCTTATTGTCCCTAACCTGCTTGGTGTTGTTCTTGAACTCGTTGTGGAATGTGACCATGCCTTCGGAATTCTCCAGATACATCCCGCGCAAGTTCTCCGAGAAGATGTTGTTGGTTACCGTTGAGTTGGCAGTCTGGGTAAGCCGTATCCCGTCCACATTGTTGGAATGGAACCGGTTCCTGGTAAGTGTCAGTTCATCCGAGTTGGATGCTGCGAACCCGTGGATCCAGTTATCGTAGACTTGGTTCCTCGTGAAGGTGATATTTGACGAAGCCTCCGAATAGGCGCCGTTAGCGTTACTGAAGGGGATGTTATCGGAAATGGTGATGTCCCAGGAGGCAGAGATGTATACACCAAACCGGTTTGTCCTGAAAAGGGTCCTAGATATGCTAACATTACTGGAGTTGTACACGTGGATGCCGTGGACGTCGTTATCGATGATGTTGCTCAGATCCACCGTGATGAGAGAAGAGGAGTCGAAGTACATGCCTTGGAGGATGTTACGCGTGGCCTCGGAACCGGAGATTGATATGGAAGATGATGCAAGAAGTGCAAGGCCAGTTGGGTTCTCCGTGTACGTGTTGCCGGAAAAAGTGATGTCTGTGGAAAGGCTGACACGAATCCCTTCGATCTGATTCATAGTTATCTCGTTCTCAAGTAGGGAGATGCCGCTTGATGATGAGATGGTAGCGCCGACCCGGTCGTTCTGAGAGAAAGTGTTCGCCTGAATTGTAATGTTGTATGAGGTTACGACGGCCAGCCCGTCATGCCGACCGTTGCCTTCCACGAGGTTGGCTTCGATCGAAATGTCGTAGGAATCCTTGATGTACAGACCTCCCTCATTGTCTGTGATGTTGTTGGAGACAATGTCCACACTGCTTGAACCCCTTATGTTCATGCCTTTCCAGTTCTCGGTGATGTTGGAACATTCGACACGTCCATTGACCAGGTCCCTCAGGGATATCCCGTAGTAGGTCAATCCACTGGAATGCACGAACACGTTGCGAACGATGAAGTGGGCGCTGGTCTCCCGGATGGTTATGCCGCTGGCCTTTCCAGCCTTGATCTCCCATCCCTCGATGACATACGGGTCTGATGCCGTACCATTGCCGCCGGTCACCCCATTGACCGCATTGAAGTCTTCGTTCCCGAAAATGTATATCGTTGAGTGTGGAATGAAAGAGTCTCCACCCTCGCGTGTAGGACCACCAATGACCAGTGTCCCACTGACTAGAAGTGTGCACACAACACCAATTATCCATGCTCGGATTCTCATCCTCACATCCCTCGTACTCAATTGGGTCGAGTATTGATATCAAGATTGTGTAGCCAGTGTGTTTATGTCTGAATTAAAACCGGACATTGTGTTGGACAATATTTTGTGGAAGAACCGTAGCATCCATTGAAACATGAACACAACGCCCAGAAACCACACGCAACAACCATTTTATACTGCATTCCAGATTTCGCAGACGTTGGTAAAGGGGAGAGGAGGTCTGAAATAGCCAGTTCGTTTTGGAACGTCCTCTCGAAGTAGTAAAGGGGCTTCACAATGGACTTCGATTTCGATGAGGAGCATGAGTTATTCCGAAAGAGCTTGGAGAAGTTCGTCGAGAACGAAGTACTCCCGGTCGCACAGGAGATAGATGAAAAGGGGAAGTTCCCTCACGAGCTCTTCAAGAAGGCTGGTGACCTCGGTTATTTCGGCCTGAGATATCCGACGGAGTACGGAGGGACCGACGGCGACAGCATCATGTTCTGCATACTCTGTGAGGAGCTGGCTAGAGGTTCATTGAGCTTTGCGACGGGAGTGATGATGCAGGCGCTGCAGAGCACTCATTTTCCATTCAAGTCGGGAACTGAAGAGCAGAGGCAGAAGTACATAGTCCCGGCGATAAAAGGGGAGAAGATGGGGGCATTCGCCCTCACCGAGCCGGACGCGGGTACGGATCTGGGGTCCTTAAGGACCACAGCGGACAAGGATGGCGACGAATACGTTCTAAACGGAACGAAGGCATGGACGACAAATGCCCAGGTCGCGGATTTCTTCACCGTCTTGGCTGTAACGGACAAGGAAAAGAAACTCAGAGGTGTGGATTTCTTCTTGGTCGAAAGGGACAACCCAGGCCTGACGGTGGGTAAGGATGTGCAGAAACTTGGACTGAGAGGGACCGAGACGGCGGAGCTGGTTCTCGAAGACTGTCGCATACCTAAAGAGAACCTGCTTGGAGAGGAAGGGACGGGTTATGATTCTCTTATGGACATCCTCGCTGAGATACGCATAATGACAGGGGCACTGTCCGTCGGCCTTGCCCGCTCCGCACTGGACATGGGAGTGAGATACGCCAATGAGCGCGTACAATTCGGAAGACCCATCGGGAAGTTCCAAGCGGTTAGGATGAAATTGGCAGATGTTGCCACCGAATTAGAAGCAGCGAAGTTCCTCGTATACTACTCGGCCTGGCTGATGGACAAAGGTAGGAAATGCACAAAGGAGGCCGCCATGGCGAAGCTCTTCGCGACCGAGATGGCTGTCAAGGCTACGGATGAGGTTTCACGAGTGTTCGCAAGTTATGGGTTCTCAATGGAATATCCAATTCAAATCCTGCTAAGGGACGCCAGGTTCCTCATAATTGGAGGAGGAACGTCCGAGATATTGGGACTTATCATAGGAAGAGAGTTGGGATTGTGATCGAATGACATACAAATTCAAGGGAAAGAAGTTCGACGAGTTCGATGTTGGGCAGGAGTTCACCACCGCGTCCAGGACGATAACCGAGGGGGATGTCTCAACGTTCGCCGGTCTTTCAGGCGACTTCAATCCGTTGCACACGGACGAAGAACACGGAAAAGGGACACCTTTCGGAGGCAGGATCGCGCATGGACTGCTGGCCGTGGCAGTTTCGACGGGTCAGGCGAACCAATTGGGGATCTTCGAGGGTACGACGATAGCGCTCCTCAGCATGAGCTTCAAGTACACTGGCGCGGTCAAGTTCGGGGACACGATCCACACCGTTCTCAAGGTGGCGGAGAAGAAGGAGACCAGCAAGCCGGACAAGGGAGTTATCACCTTTGACGTTTCAACGCTCAATCAGAAAGACGAATCGGTCGTCGAAGGCCAGTGGGTCATAATGCTTCAGAGGGAGGCGAGTTCATGAGATTGAAGGACAGAGTTGCCATAGTAACAGGTGGTGGAAGTGGGATCGGAGAGGCCACCGTGCTGAGATTCGTGGAAGAGGGGGCCAAGGTCGCCATCGTGGATGTCGTAACGGAAGGCGCCAACAAGGTCGCAGAAGCGGTCAAAGAGAAAGGAGGAGAAGCGCTCGTTCACCAGGCAAACATAGTCAAGAAGGATGAGGTGGACGGGATGGTAGCGGCTACACTGGATCGGTTCGGAAGAGTTGACATTCTCATAAACAACGCAGGCATCAACAAAGACGCGATGACCAAGAAGATGACCGAGGAGCAGTGGGACCAGGTGCTGGAAGTCAACCTGAAGGGAACATTCCTTTGCTCTCAATCGGCCGCAAGACCGATGATGGAACAGAACTACGGCAGGATAATCAACACCGCATCCATAGGCGCACTGGGTAGCGTCGGTCAGGCCAACTATTCCGCTTCCAAGGCGGGCGTGATGGGTTTGACGAAAACCCTTGCGCTGGAACTGGCCAGATACAGTATCACGGTAAACTGCATTTCACCAGGAGCAACCAAGACCCCAATGCTGGCAAAAATGCCAGAGGAGATCGCAGAGATGCTCGTAAAGAAGATTCCACTGAGAAGGTTCGCTGAACCGGAGGAACTTGCCAACGCGCACCTTTTCCTAGCAAGCGAAGAAGCTGCCTACATCACAGGCCAGATCATATTCGTGGACGGCGGGATCAGCGTGGGGTTCTGAGGAGAGAACATGGCTGGCATAATCTCGTATGGAGTGTACCTTCCCAACTATCAGATGTCCGGAGATGTCCTTCAGAGAGCTTGGGGTAAACCGGCTGGAAAGGGAACTAAGGTAGTGTCCAACTACGATGAGGACAGCCTCACCATGGCAGTCGCAGCCTCCTTGGAGTGCCTCAAGGATCTGGGAGTGGGCATCATAGACGGCCTATATTTCTCATCAACG
The DNA here is from genome assembly GCA_030593295.1 of Methanomassiliicoccales archaeon. Classification (GTDB taxonomy): domain Archaea; phylum Thermoplasmatota; class Thermoplasmata; order RBG-16-68-12; family SOIM01; genus JAGLME01. The sequence goes on from JAUVHO010000018.1 coordinate 27,325, forward strand.
ACAGCTCCCTACGCGGAGAAGATGAACGCGTCGGTCATCGCGACAGCGTTGGACCTCAACAGAGATGCTTTCACGATGGACATCGGTTCTTCCCTCCGATCTGGGTCCAACGGACTGAAGGTTGCATTTGACACTATATCATCAGGTTCGAAGACCAACATAGTAATGGTGGCCTCGGACAGCAGGATGGCGGAGCCAGGTTCTTACTTAGAGCCATTCCTTGGGGACGGCGCGGCAGCATTCCTGATCGGCAAGGGTAACCCGATAGCGGACATAGTGGACTATCACTCAGTTTACGACGGACTGCCGGATGTTTGGAGAAAGCAGGATGACCAGTTCCTGCGCCACGACGATGTGCGCTACTCGCGGACAGAGCACTACGGAAGGAACATGATGAACGCCATTGAGGGACTCTTCGAGGACGGCAACTACCGCGTCGAGGACTTCTCCAAGGCTGTTATCTTCTCCCCGGACGGGAGGAGTCACATGACCGTAGCCAAGAACCTCGGATTCCAGCAAGAACAAGTGCAGGACACGCTGATGCTGAAGACCGGTTTGATCGGTTCGGCCCACGGGCTCATGATGCTGGCAGTCGCACTCGACGAGGCAAAGCCGGACGACCTGATGATGTTCGCCAACTACGGGGACGGTGCCGATGCGTTCGCCATCAGGGCCACCAAGTTCATCGAGGACAATGAGAAGGGTTCGCTGCCGGAAGTCGAGAAAGAGAGGAGATCGATAGGTTCGTACACGAAATATCTCGCTTTCAGGAACCTGATCGGAAACTACCAACTGGAGACGCCGTTCACTTCCATCCCGCTCCTCAGAAGGGAGGAAGAGCTGAGCATAAGGCTACATGGAAAGAAGTGCAACGGATGCGGCAAGGTGATGACGCTGGCTCTGAAGGTCTGCCCCCACTGCAAGTCGGCTGAAGACTTCATGGACGTCAGGTTGTCCAAGAGAGGTAAGATCGTCACGTACAGCCAGGAGCATTACTATCCTACGCCCGAGCCTCCGGTAACGATGGCGGTCATCGATCTGGAGGGCGGCGGAAGGATACTGGCGCAGATGACGGATACGGAAGCGAGCGAGGTGAAGGTGGACATGCTGGTAGACCTGACCTTCAGGAGACTTCACACCGGAGGAGGGTTCGTCAACTACTCCTGGAAGTGCAAAGCTGCTAGAGGAGGCGGCTCGAAATGACCTTCAAGGACAAGATCGCCATCATCGGGGCAGGATGCACCAAGTTCGGCGAGAACTTCAACATGAGCTACGGCGACATGGTCTTCGAAGCTGCCAAAGAGGCGTTCGAGAATGCTGGTGTCGAAGGGAAGGACATTGATGCTGCCTGGCTCGGGACCGCTTTCCCTGATGCTGGTGTCTACAAGGGACGGTCGGGGATGGACCTCGCTGAACCTCTGGGCATGTTCGATATCCCTATCACAAGAGTCTCCAATTACTGCGCGACGGGAGGGGACGCATTCAGAAACGGATGCAACAGTCTGCTGTCCGGGGAAAGCGATCTTGTTCTTGCGCTGGGCGCTGAGAAGCTCAGGGACAGGACGCCACAGGACAGTATCGTGAGAATGATGGTGGACACCGGCCACCCAATCTACCAGAAGGGTTTCACCGCTGCCGGGACGTTCGCTGTCGTCGGGACCCGGTACATGCACGTTTATGGGGACATCACGGAACAACTCGCAAGAATCTCGGTGAAGAACCATTACCACGGATCCATGAACCCGAAGGCGCATTACCAGAAACCTATCACTCTGGAGACCGCTTTGAAATCTCCAATGGTGGCCTATCCGGTCAACCTAATGGGCAGCTGCCCGACCACGGACGGGTCTGCTGCGGTAGTACTCACCAGGGCCGAAGACGCGAAGAAGTACACCGATGATTACGTTCTTCTCAAGGGCTATTCACTTTCAATATCAACCGGCTGGGACCTCCCGTTCTATGATCCAGATTATGATTTCCTCGGTTACAGGGCAACTCAGGTCGCGGGACAGAATGCGTACAAGCAGGCGGGCATAGAGAACCCGTTAAAGGAACTGGACCTGGCCGAGATGCATGACTGCTTCAACGTGGTGGAGTTCATAACGTACGAGGACTTAGGACTCTGCGAGAAGGGCAAGGCAAGCGAACTGATCGACAATGAAGTTACCACACTGGGAGGAGTACTTCCCGTGAACGTCAGCGGTGGATTGCTGAGCTGCGGACATCCAGTGGGTGCGACTGGGGTAAGAATGCTGTATGAGCTCACCAAACAACTTCAGGGCAAGGCGGAGAAGAGACAGGTAGAGAACGCAAGGTTGGGACTGGCACATAACATCGGAGGACCAGGAGCGGTCGCATCAATCACGATCCTCGGAGCGAAGTAACATGAAGAACCCCATAAGGGTCCTGATAGCAAAACCCGGCCTGGACGGTCATGACAGAGGAGCCAAGGTCGTTGCTATTGCTTTGAAAGAAGCCGGGATGGAGGTCATCTACACGGGCCTGAGACAAAGTGTGGAGCAGATAACCAGTGCCGCGCTCCAGGAGGACGTTCAGGTAGTAGGTCTGAGCATCCTGTCCGGCGCGCATATGCCAATCACAAAGAAACTGATGAAGATGATGAAAGAAGAAGGGCTCGATGAAGCGATGGTGCTGATAGGAGGCAACATTCCCAGGAACGATGTCAAGAAGTTGAAGGCACTGGGCGTCAGGGAAGTGTTCCCGACGGGTTCCAAGTTCGACGATATCGTTAAGTTCATTCAATCCAACATTCCCAATTGAGTTGGTCATCCAGTAAGGTGCGAGAGATGAAGAAGAAAGTGGAGTTGCCAGATGTTGTGCTCGAATCCGGGATAAAGGTGAAGCCGATCTATGGGCCGGAGGATGTCAAGGACATAGACTACGAGAAGGACATTGGGGAACCGGGAGAGTATCCGTTCACCCGCGGGATTCACAAGTACATGTACCGGTTCCGGCCGTTCACCATGAGGCAGTACTCTGGATTCGCGACCGCGAAGGAGACCAACAAGCGGTTCAAGTATCTCATCAAGCAAGGGCAAACTGGATTGAATGTTGCTTTTGATTTGCCTACTCAATGTGGGTTGGATTCTGACGATCCTTTGGCCGAGGGAGAGGTTGGAAGGGTTGGAATGGCCATCGACACTCTGAAGGACATGGAGGACGCGTTCGAGGGGATACCGATAGACAAGATCGGCACCTCGTTGACAATCAATTCAATGGCGCCGATAATGCTGGCGATGTATGTTATTGTTGCAGAGAAACAGGGCGTTCCAGCTAATGAGGTCAGAGGAACTCTGCAGAATGATATCCTCAAGGAGTACATCGGAAGGGGGACCTGGGTCTTCCCGGTTGAGCCATCCATCAAACTGATAGGGGACACGATAGAGTACTGCTCCAAGTACGCGCCCAAGTACTACCCAGTTAGCGTTTGTGGCTATCACATCAGGGAATCGGGTGCCAATCCAGTTCAGGAAATCGCGTATGCATTTCTAATCGCGAAGGCATACATCCAACATGTTCTGGACAGGGGACTGGATGTTGATGATTTCGTTCCGAGATTCTCGTTCAACTTCGACATTCACGGCAACCTCTTCGAGCAGATAGCGAAGTTCAGGGCGGCAAGAAGACTGTGGGCGAGGATAGTGAAGGAAGACCTGGGTGCCAAGGACCCGAAGTCGATGCAAATGAAGATGATAGCTGGTGGTGGCGGTGGAGGGTTGACCATAGAACAGCCAGAGAATAACATCGTCCGTGGTGCCTACTACGCATTGATCTCCTCACTCAGTGGCACTCAAACAATGGCCTTGTGTTCTTACGACGAGGCCTACACCATACCTTCCGAGAAGGCGGCTGTTATTTCTCTCAGGACAATGCAAATCCTTCTGGACGAAATGGGTCTGCGGGACACGGTGGACCCGCTGGCTGGTTCCTATTACATCGAGAGTTTGACTAGTGAACTTGAGAAGCTCATCTGCGAGATGATGGAAAAGGTGGACAAGAAAGGCGGGATAGTCAAAGCAGTGTCCGATGGGTACATCCAGAACGAAGTGGCAAAGCAGGCTTTCCTACTGGAAAAGGGCATCCAGGAAGGCAAGATCATCAAGGTGGGCGTCAACAAGTACCGAGAAGAGGAAGAGGAGAGGGAGATTGAGTTCCACGATTACAAGTCTGAGGAAGCAGAGAAGCAGATCAAGAGGCTCAAGAAGGTGAAGAAGGAGAGGGATGACTCGAAGGTGTCCAAAGCTCTCAAGGAACTGAAGAAGGCTGCGGAAGCTGGAGATAACCTGATGGATACGGTGATCGATGCTGTCAGGGCTTATGCTACGGTCGGAGAGATCACTGCGACGATGAAAGAGGTCTACGGGGAGTTCAAGGAACCTGTGAGGTTGTAGGATGAAACCGCTGTTGGACGGAGTTAGAATTCTGGATTTGTCTCACATGCTGGCTGGCCCGTACTGCACCCTGATGTTGGCCGACCTAGGTGCCGAAGTGATAAAGATCGAGACACCTGGTGAAGGGGACCGGATAAGGCGAATGGGCATCTACAAGATCGGTGGGCAGAGCGCATATTTCCTGAGCGTCAACAGGAACAAGAAGAGCGTCACCTTGAACCTCAAGTCGGACAGAGGGAAGGAGATATTCTACGAGCTGGTGAAGAAATCCGATGTGGTGCTGGACAACCTGAGACCTTCGACGCTGGAGAAACTTGGCGCGGCCTATGAGGAAATCAAAAAGCACAATCCCAAGATCGTTTCGTGCTCCATAACCGCCTTTGGGCCCACTGGTCCGTACGCCGATCGTCCTGCTTTTGATCTCACGCTTCAGGCGATATCCGGGGCCATGTCATACACCGGAGAGCCGGGGAGACCTCCGGTAAGATTGGGTCTTCCCATGGGAGATTTGGCGGGGGCGATGATGGCGGCCTATGCCATCTCGTCAGCACTGTACAAAAGGGAAACGACGGGAGAGGGCTGCAAGCTGGACATCAGTCTGTTGGATTGTATGGTCTCACTTCACACTTACGTTACGCAATACCTCATTGCAGGGTCTCCGATCCCAGAACCTATAGGGTCTGGCCACATCTCGGTGGTTCCGTACGGTGCATTCAGAACTGCGGACGGTTGGATCACGATCGCGGTCTTCACAGAGAGATTCTGGAAGAACTTCTGCGAGATTCTGGGAATATCGGAGCTAGCGACGGACGAACGGTTCGCGACCAACAACGACAGGAGCAAGAATAGGGAGATCCTCATTCCGATAATCGAAGATAAGCTGGATGACAAGACAACGGACGAGTGGGTGGAGATCCTCAGCAGGGAACGGATTCCATGTGGAGCGTTGAAGACGGTCGATAAGGTGCTGGAGGATCCTCAGGTCAGGCATCGGAACATGGTCGTGAAGATTGAGATTCCGGAAGGGGGAGAGACGGAAGCCATAGGGAATCCGGTGAAGGCAGAGGATGTGGAACAGGAGTACAAGTTCTCGCCAGAGCTCGGGGAGCATACGGATGAGATGTTGAGAGAACTAGTTGGTCTCGATCAACATGAAATAGAGGACCTCAGAAAAAACCGGATCGTGTAACAGAGAGGTTGTGATGACATAGTAAGTCCAGAAGTGGAGAATGCTCAAGATTATCCACCCGAACCGTTTTCCATATACTTTCTCACGAGAGTCAAAGGGGGGTATGAAGTCGTGGTGCGAGGAATATACGAAGGGCTTGTTCATCTCGGATGGAAGCTCGCTGAACTGGATCTTTACAAAGGGAACAATGAAGTGGATACCAGTGACATGCTACCAGTGGAGGTATTGCGGGTCCCCCTTGTTAAATTGAGACACACAGCCAGCGCCAAGTTTCTGAAGGATGATCGACACGTCTTCGTTTGGATAGCGTATGATGCCGTTTTCGACGATGGGGCACCACCACATGGGATTGAAATCATGTCCCACAACACATTCTTCGACAGTCCCGAGGCGTTCAACGAGCTGAAGACACTCTTCTCCCACCTTCATCTTCCTGAGAAGACTGTGGTGACAGGAGACACGTTTTTCACCTTTATGGATGAGGGGAAGACCTGGCTATTCATGTGGAACGACCAAGCATCTGGATTCAATTGGATTGACACAATGAAGTGCTCGATGTGGGAGAACTTGATGAACTCATTTCCAGCTATGGAAGAGAACCTTCTGGCCAAGGTTGACGAGTACTGCATAGTCGCAATGGGAGAGTCGCCATTCGCTGAAAAGGACGAAAAGGTCAAGGTCTCTCCAACGGCACGAAAAAGGAAGCCCAAGTCGTACATACCCAAGTGGTTTCGGGGACAGAGAAGTCCGTGAATACCGGCACTTTATCCTTGCTTCTTCCACCAGCCTCTGAGAAGAAGACGAATTGTGATTAGATTAAGTGAGACTACGGCACCCAGTAAGAGGATAGCCTCCCAGAACCAATTCTCCTCTGCTTCTGGTGCATTGTCAACCATCAGAATGATTGATACTTCGTTCGAATAGCGAAAACCATCATGGGAACGAGCATAGAGAGTGTGTTTTCCATCGGAGACAAGTGATGTGTTCCATGGAAATGTCCATGAGGTAGTTCCATCCGTCAGTACCCATTCATCACCATCATCAATTCTGACCTCGACCGCCCTAACGATCCCATCGGAGTCGTAAGCTGTTCCGAAGATGATGTGAGTACAATGGATTTCAGTCCCAGTGGGAGGACCAGTTATATTGCACAACGGGATGTTGTCTGTAAAAGGCTGAAGAGGAAGCTTAACGGGTTTCATGAAGGGATACCAGTCCTTAACGAAGCTCTCCTGAATCACATATGGCACATCACCAATTCCATCGCGCCCCAGGCCATCTTGGAATGGTCCACTCTTCTCATCAACGCCTTTGTAGTCGCTCCAGTAGTTGCCTCCAGATGGATATCCACTTGACCACGAATTGGTCCTGGTGCCGGGGTGAGTTTGAATTGAATTGTTTACGAAGTTGTTGTGAAAAATCACATTGCCTCCAGAGTTACTAAGATATATCCCACGACTGTTATTTGAAATGAAGTTGTTGATGATCTGATTTCTATCGGAATGATGGAGCCCAAGGCCATAATCACCATTCCATTCAATGTTGTTCGCAGAGAGGTGGGTCAATTCCGAGAAGTAGAGTATCAAGCCATCAAATCTGGACAAGTTGACTACATTGGCTTCAACAACGTTACCGAAGGACCGACCGATACGAATGCCAGTGTAGCTATAGAGGACAGTGTTATTTGTCAGAGTGTTGTTGCCAGAGTAGTGTAGTGTAATTCCATCGTAATTCTCCAAGGCAGTATTGTGTATGACGGTATTATTCTCAGAATGTGCAAGGCTGATACCATCGAAGTTTCCTGAAACTAGGTTGTTCGAAATCACGTTGCCTGAGGAGAAGCCAAGCTGAATTCCTAAGGAAGCATTGCTCAAAGACAAACCCTCGACAAGCACATTTGAACAATTGGCCAGTATGACCTGTCCTGCATTCGATGGAACTGAGCCATGGACAACATTACTCCAATAATAGAGAGTTCTTCCGTTGACCATGTTTGAAGAGCCCATGGTATGAGAATTCCAATACTCGAGAGAGTTTCCCTCAAGGAGGATTCCGTCGTTTGTCAGAACGTTGCTTAGGATGGTAGTGGTTGTCGAATCTTGAAGGTAGATACCATGCCTGTTATCTGAGATTACATTGCCAACGATAGAGTTGTCACTTGAGTCGCGGATACGAATTCCGTAGAATGAGTTCGAAAGCCAGTTGTTGCTTATCCAGTTGTTGTTGGAATGGGAGAGAAGGATGCCACCCTTGGAGAGAATGCTATTGGTAATCGAGTTGTTGTTGGATTGTCTGAGATGAACTCCAGGATCGCCACGAGGAATGACTGTACTATCAATAGTGCAATTATCCGCGCTTTCGAGTTCCAGTCCAACGGCCCATTTGCCTGTGATTGTGAGTCCAGTGATATTGACCCAGTCGGCAGTGACTTGTATGACATAACGTCCTGAACGAGATTCAAGTATCGTCAGGTCCTTGTCCTCTCCAACAAGTGAGAGTGTCTTGTTCACCAGTACGCTTTCCTCATAGGTCCCAGCGAATAAGAAAATAGTATCACCGGGGCTGGCATCGTCCACAGCGCTCTGAATTGTCGTGAAATTCCCAGGTCCAGATCCTCCGACATATAATGTGGGAGCTCTGACAATTCCTGGCAAAGCAATCAAGACGACAGGAAATGTGCTCATCAGAAAGAGAAGGGTAACAATCAACTTGGATTTCTTGTCTGAACATTCCACAACGAAGTCTTTCAGTCCCATCAATGGTTCAAGTGAGATGGTGGATACTTCAAAGTTGCGTGGTACCTACCACAAACATACCAGAAAAAGGGATTCTAATCAACCCGTCCAATCACAACTCTATCAGGATCTATCTCTTCTCTCAGAATCTTGAGCTCATCTTCTGTCGGCGGTCCCAGCTGTTCAAGCTCATCGGCCACAACTGGCTCAAACTCCATGTTCTCCAGAACGTCCTCTTTAGTGACTCCAGGACACAACCCAATCAACCGCATCACTTTGGTCTCCTCATCAAAATCGAAGAGAGCCTTTGATGATACAACCCTGTGCGGTCCGCTGTCTCTCGGAAGTCCCGCATTCTCCCTCGCACCTGGACCATCCAGATAACCAGGAGAAGTAATGAAATCTACCCGCTCCAGGAACCTCCTCTTCTCATGTTGCATCAGAACGATCGTCTTCCAGCACAAGGAAGCGACCTCATTGCCTCCACCACTGCCAGTGAACCTCTTCTTGGGCTTCTCATAATCCTTGCCGATGATTGTGGAGTTGATATTCCCGTACTTGTCAATCTGAGCCGCCCCCAGGAACCCGTAGTCGATATACCCCATCTGAGCTTGAGCCATCATCCTGTTCATTGACATCCATGAAAATGACCTGTAGCTGTTCCTAGCATCCGCCATCATGTTCCTCTTGAACGGTGTGGCCACCTCCGGACCGATCGCACCATACTCGTACACTTGACAGATATTGGGTGAATACAACTTCTGAGCCAGAATGGCAGCGATTTGGGGCATCCCATAGCCCACAAAGACCGTCCTATTGTCCTCGATCAACCTGGAAGAGAGGCATATCATCTGCTCGACGTCGGTGTAGGTCTTGCTCAATAGTATCCCTCCTTGATCCATTCGCGTTCCTTCAGCTCCTTCATCCTCGCCTCCCCGCCGACCATTTCCATGTAGTCCTCGTGACCTGAAATCGAGTGAACATACTTGTCGATGTACTCCCCCAGTTCCTCCAGGCTCCTTGCGGCGAAGAACTCCTCCAAGTGTTCTGAGTCATACGAATAATATCCAGGAACAGTCCCTGGGTGTGCACCATAGGGCGCAACAACAACCGCGTTCACCATGTAGTATGGAATCGTAGTCTTCCCAGGATCCTTCTTTATCTCGTCGGTGCTGATAATCTCTTCAGTGGACAAAATGACATTCTTAGAAGCCGCAGCAGTCTCAAGCGGAGTAATGCTCGGACCGTAGACCCTGGCGTTACCGTAAACATCACATTGATTCACATGGATAATCGCAACATCGGGGTTGATAGCAGGCACCAATGCGACTTTCTTGCCGGTAAATGGCTCCTCGACCACCTTAGCTCCAGAATGTTTGAAAGTATCCGTCCCCAGCAAGGACCGAGCAGGCAAGAATGGAACGCCCATCGCCCCGGCCAGATGCCTCAAGGCCAGAGTCCCGTTCGACCAATCGATCGTCTTGACGATACCATTCTCAATAGCCTCGAACAAAGGCCTCCCAAGACCGGCAAACCCCACATCGATCTTCGAGACGCAGCCTCCTCCGACAAGAAGAGTAGTATCCAGCAGAGTAAACTTCGCAGCGATCCACAGGTCCTTCTTCTTCTGCCTGACGATCTCCCTCTCGATGGACATTGGGCCTCTGACCATGGAGCTCAGATCATAGCTGATGTAGTCGCCATCATTCACGAACTTCCTCACAGCCTCATGCTCGTCCATGACCTTTTCTTCCAGCGCCCTGGTCTTCTTGTCCCTCATCCATTCTCTGACGTCGTCCACGTCCTGCAGAAGCACCTCACCCATTCCAGATTCTAGCACGTCCAACTCATCCACCTCCTACCGGGTAGGAAACAAGTATCTCATCACCGTCACTCAGTATAACGTTCTTCTCGCCGATCTTTCCGTTCACGGCGAACAACACCTCTGGGCCTTCAGGACTGCCTTCGACCCTGTCCCGGAACTTCCTTCCGTACTTGGAGCACATGAGCTCGATCAGGTCATCCAGCGTCTCGCCATCGAACTCCAGTTCATCCTTCCTAGTCTTAGCGAGCTCCGAAAACGTCCCGAAGAACTTCACCTTGACCCGAGGCATCGAACCCTTAGGTTGTTTTTCTGATAAAAGACCTTTTCCTTGGGGCGAAATCCTTACCAGCGCACGCGTAACACAGTTCCTTGGTCTCCTTGTAGTGGTCCTTGCACACCGCGCTCCCGCACTTGGAGCACTTGTACACCCTCTCGAACTTCTTGGTGAGGTCGATCCTTCTCTTGCACAACTTGCATACTGGCATCGCGATCACTTCTTCGCCAGGAGCTTCCTCTTTCCGAGGTCCTCTACCACGTCCTTCAGCCCCGAGTCGATCAGCTTCCTCTTCTTCTGAAGACCCGTCTTCGCATCCCAGCCACGTATCCTGTAATAGTGGTCGATCATCTTGTTGAGCCTGTCCTCGGGGAACGTCTGGCCTTTGGCCGCACCCGACGTGAGGGGTTCCTCAATGAATCTCCTGGGCAGGGTGTCATCCTTCCTCCTTATGCCGAATCTCACGTTAATGGCCCTCTCGAGGTTGACGATCCTGTCTCCCGCCTCGAGCATTCCATAATAGTCCAGTTCCATTCCGGTCGCAGCTGAGATCCATTCGTGGTACTTGATGGAATGAGTATCTTTTCGGCCTTCTGATTTGGCAAGCATCTCCGGGATCGGATAACCGGCATAGTAAGAGGCATGCATGAACCTGCATGTGCCCATGGAGTCAGAAATCGCTGCAATATTCTCGTGCCAGACGACCATGTTGACCTTCCCGCCGTATGTTCTCAGCGTGACAGATTCACCCGAACCGAATATCTCCTTCCCGACATCTTCT
>JAUVHO010000059.1 GCA_030593295.1 Methanomassiliicoccales archaeon
AAGAAGATAAGGCTGTCACCCGTGAACTCTCCACTCAACCAGGCGGGTCCGGTTTGACTGTGGACTAAGGCAAAGAGGACAGTAGAACTGACTGCACCCGCCCAGAGGATTTGTGGGTAGATCCATCTGAACACAAGCTCCTGGGTCACGGCTGATATGAAGAACGAGTAGAAGACGACACTGATGGCTGTGCTCCATAACGGAGTCGCCTTGGGTTGAAGTATCAGGAGAAGTCCAACCCAGATTACGATGGCGAGAATGAGTCCACCGAGAAGTTGCTTGCCCACTCTGTCAAGCTGGAGGTTTTCCATCCGCATGATTGGATGGGCCTCTGGGTTGTTCTCCTTGTAGATGTATGTCATGCTTATCGCCAAGATTAGGAGCAACGGATAGCCGATAGCGGTGGCCGTCTGCGAGTCGAGACTACCCTGGATTGTGAAGATTAGCCAGATGAAGACTATGGTTATCAGGATAGTCAGGAGACTGGTTGTCTTGAGAGCTTTATCGGGTGGCTGGAATGGTTTTAACAGTGGTCCGCCTGGGCCACTCATCGAGCGACCCGCCTTATACTCTCGCTGTGAGTTCCACCGCGATTGACCAAGAGTCGAATAGCTCTGGCACTCCGATGTCTATCACTATGTCGATGCTCTCACCGACATTGGGGATCGTGTAGCCGAAATACCCATAGTTGTGTGGCACGAACCAGAACGCGATAAACTCAGGCGCACCGCCAGCATGGTCGCCCAGGCGTCTCCAGGGGGAGGTTCCCGTGGGCAGTGAGGTATCCGAGACTCCGGCAGGATAGAAGCTCACCCATGCACCATTGGCCGACTGACTCGCGGACTCCTTCATCGCTCCGATATACCATCCGACTGTGGAACCCCACTCAAAGACCTGATACTGGATGGAAGAGTTGCCATCGAGCATGAGGGTCCGAGTGATACTGCGGATTCGCATGAAGTAGGCTGCCGCGTCCAAGTTACCGTCGCCGTTGGCGTCGCGCCCGTTGGTCAGCTCAACTGAGAAGTCATTGAGATAGCAGTCCGGGGCCTGGAATGCCGCCGCCGTTGGGGGTCCAGTTGTGGTAACGGTGATTTGCATCTCCGTCCTCTTATTGGACCTGTCCGCATATGCGCTTGTCGCCCATACCATCTCTGTTAGAGTGGTCGGTTTCGCGGAGCATGCCGCGAATGGACTCGCTGGGAACTCCGTGGCTACATCTCTGGATGTGCCCGCGACCACAGTCGGAATCAGGATCTCGAACTCTGGTAGCCAGGTCACGGGAGGACCGTCACCATTGCCATCGTCGTCGTCAGGAACATCGAACAGGCTCGCGCCACCGATGCCCATACCCACGAGTATCATCACGCCAGCTATGGCGTAGCAGACTGGTGCTTGTGCTCCCTTTAGGTTATCTGAGAGAGCGTAGGCGGCTACGGCAAGCGCAGCGCCGACAATGAAGAACACGAACCAGAACGGGGCTATGACCGCCAGTGGTCCGAGGACGGACAACATAACGGCTCCTTTCGGTATGCTCGGCTCACAAATGCTTGGAAGCTTCCATGATTTCATCTAAGTTTCAACTCCCTTATTGAGAAAACAGTAAGCAGAGCGAGAATAATAGCCCATTATACAATATGCCATAATGCGATTCTGACGCTTTAGACTCTCTTATACTGTTTGTTTTACAAACAGTATGTCTAAGAGAGTAGGGGATATTCATGCAGATTTGGGTTTTGACCTTGGGGAGTCCTGCATTCTATAAAATAGGCTGTTTTCCCGCGATCCTACGCTATGTCGTCCCTTCGCGGATAGTCCTGAGTGTGCTGTCCTTGAGCAACGCATACAGGGACATATCGGCGTCTCTAAGGAACTTCTCAACTTCCTTCCATTCCTTCGCGGAGAAAAATGTTGCTGCTCTCTGCATGCTCATAACTGTAATTGATAATGGTCTGAGGACTATTTAAGGGTTCATCGGAACTGAGAGCTGTCGTCCTTCCTGTCACGGATACTTTGCTTACGGAGAAGTCCTATCTCTTCGTTGGCCTCTACGATCTCGATGACCACTACGGACGCGAGGTCGATATTGAGTAGTCTCCCATCGTCGATTGCCAATTCCATCGAATAATGGATAACCTCTCCTGAGTATGACAGGAGTTCCGAGATCCCAAAGGATATACCTTCGACCTCAACCAGTTGGTCATAGGTGGGGCTGTATTGGACTCGGACTCTCTGACCGATGAAATCAAATCGTTCTTTGTCGATATGTTCTTGTGATATGATTCCTTTGCTCTTGAGGATTTCCAAGAACTGTAACCAGTCTGATTTCTTATCCTTCATTACCGATCCTCTCCTTATCTTGAGGGAGAAATTCAAGCGCGACGAAACCCAAGATTACGGCGGCCACGAAGAGACCGATACCAACGAATATGTTGCTGACCCGTGGCAACATCGCCAACGCCGCCGCACCAGAAAGGAACAGGACGGCGGACAGCATCGAGAGAGACAGCGACAACCATTCGCGGTTCATCATATCCTCTCCCACTGATCGAGTTCCAGATAGTATCGTGCCACCGTTTCCCTTCGACAGCCCATCCTTGTAGCCACCAGGTCCATCCTATCCGGTTGGTCTCTGAACTTCCTCAGCTCGTTGATGCAACAAGTCTTTCTAAGCCACCTTGGGGAGATTTCAGGGATTCCGACCCTGGCCCCGACCTTGTGGACGATCCTGTTGTAATTCCTTGTCGCGCTCCTCTTCTTCCGTTTCTTGACGAAGGCTCTCAGGGCCTCGGCTATCTCCTTGGGGATAAGTGAACTCATGGGTTGAGCGTTCTTCGATCTCCGGTATTGCATCGACATTCCCTCAATGCCTTCGAGAAGGTTGTTGCGGGTCAGTTTCCTGACGTTATCGGGGTGCAGCCCTAAGTCCATCATCAGGTAGATTAGGACGCGCTCTGTATCGTTGTCGCAGGCTCTCCGTATGAGTTCCTGATTCTCAATGTCGAAGACCGCCCTGGATGGATAGCCGATTTTGTTAGAATCGGACATTTGCCTATTACCAGTCATAGTTTCTCATTCTCCTAATGTCCGAAAGAGTTGATTTGGTATTAAGGGTTTGTGCCATGTTAGGACGCCGCCATGAAGTCCTCAAGTGTCACATTCCTTGAGACCTTGGGATTGAATATCAGTCGCTTGTGACCGCAACGCGGACACCGGAACTCCTTGGTCAGTTCCTCGGTCTCGCCAACCCATTCGCAATTCTCGCACAAGACCTTATGATACAGGATCGTCATAGATAACCCCTGTCGTCCTTCTTCTTCTCTGGCTTGTAGGTGAACTCTTCTCTGATTGCCTCTTTCACGATGGCCTTGAGTTGAATCGGCAGCTCTGTTTTGAGTTCCCATAGGAAGTCGGTAACGCTCAGGAATCCCGAATCAACATCTTCTCTGAGCTTGGAAAGGTTCTTCTCCAGATGACCCACCCTCATATCGACTGAGAGGATGCTGTCCCGCTTCTCCTTGGTCGTGGCCTCAAGCTGAGGTATGGGCTTGCCATCGTCATCGTATTGGCGCGGGCTAAAGTCTATGTGGCTGTCTTCGTCCTGTTTGAATGTGCCGGATTCCAACTCTCCGACAAGCGAGGGTTCTGGGATTGCCCAGTGTGGTTTCGTCACGGCTTTAGGCTCTGAGAGTTTGAATCCGTAATAGTTCTCAAGAATACGCCAGACGGTCCACTTGAGACTGTCGATAATCTTGTCCAGGTTCTCGACCTTCTCCTTCTTGTCGAACTCGAAGTCTATGGCTTGGAAACGTGCCACTATGGTCTTGTTGTTGCAGTTCTGGATGGAAATCACATAGTCTGGAATCTCTATGACCTGGGCGATCCTAATCTCCGCGTATTGCATGACCGCGTTATTGATTACTCTGGTCTTGTCTGGGTCATAGGGGAGACTGTCCACCTGGGGCAACTTCTGAATGTCCATCCTGAACATGATGTTGTGGGCATTGACCTGTTTGCCTCTTCCGTCTCGGATCTTGTGTAGGGTCTTGCGTTTGGGTGGCCATCGTCCAGCCAGATATTCCACAAGACGATTACGGGTTTGTTCGACTGGCCTCGCAAGACGATACTCCTTGATTCTGTATCCGGGGATTGTGTGAGCGTGTAGTAGCTTTAGCTGTTTGAGGCGGTGGAGTTCCTGATAGACGGCGGTTGGTGGGATTCCCTTGTCGGTAAAGGACTTGATAGTCGGGTAGATCGGTTTCTTCCTGTCGGGAGAGGTGCAGTTCATCAAGTGCTTGATTATGTCCTCTTTGTGCGTTTGACAATGCCTTTTAGGGACTTTTGACAAAGTGCACCCCCACCGTCCAGACATGCGACTTGACGGACCCCACCGTCGGTGGTTTGTCAAATCGGTAGTTAGGTAAATAAATCGTCAATCGCCGAAGTTCTGATACGGCAAAACATAGTTGAGAGGAAAAGAGATCGGAGGAGCTGCCCCGTGTAAGCAACCGTGTCAGAAGCTTGAGGGGGGCAGTCCTCCATGAGAAGTTAGGAAGGGGCAACCTCAAAGCGCAGAAGGGTTTAAGGGCCTCCTTCCTCGGCTTCTCTTCATCGTGAATCAATGTTGGGTCTATGTCTCGTCCTCCGCGACCTTCACCTCCGCTTTGTCTGTTTCATTCGTCCATCCTCAAATCCAAGAAGTCGTGGAGATCGGGACTTGAACGCGGGTAGGGTTTTCGTCTCGGTCTCCTGCCGACCTCTCTTCATCCTGACAAATCAATCCACGGGGATTGTATGCAAGTCCATTTGGGGTTTCCCATTCTTGGAACCATTCAAGAGGTTCGTAGCGTAGAATCACTCCATAAGGGGGTCTTACGGAATAATTCCGAGGACTTGATAGCCATCGGACTTCCACCGATTCTCTTGCACACTCTCCCCGCGCAATCGTCACGCTATAAGACCTCCCGTTTTCGGCGCGATACGCATCTTGCAGTCGATTTCCAGAGGTTCTCTATTATGTCTGATAGCCCAGTTCAACGCCAGCATGCAAAGACCCGCAGATTCGTTTTCGCATTCCTCGTTATCGCAATGTCCACTGTCATCTCGATAGTCCATTCTCATATCTTCTCCCCGATTGTCGCGTTGTCTTCGAGCATGGATGCCGCCACTTCGAGCACCGCGTCCATCTCTTCGTCGATCTGTTTCGCTTGCGACTTGGTGAAGTTCCTCTCTGGTGGTCCATAGAAAACCAACTTGAGTGTTCCCTTTGCCTCTTTCTTCTCTATGATGGTTGTCTCCTTCATAGTGGCTTTCTCCCAGATTCGCTGAACATCTCATTGTTCGGTGTCCCATCCGTTAGATAGGCATTGCTCAGATGACACTCGAACTCTGCAAACAGAGATTCGATCACGCTACCCATGAAGTCCTCCTTGTCTTCGTGGACCTCTTCAACGCCATAGACTACGATCTCCATGGCGAGGTCGCCCCGTCTTAGCTTCCAGTAGCGTCCATGTGGTTTGACGCCATCGGGGGCATTCAGTGCCTCCGTTGTCATTCTGAGGTCGTCTGTGGTCAGACCCATCTGAACCTCGTTCAGTATGGTTTGCTCCTCGTTGAATGCCTCCTCCCCGTCGTCCTCATCCTTCTCCATTTCTATCTACCTCCATGCTTTCGCTCATAGCTTCGTTCCCAATTCTCTCAAGAGCGTCGTCCAAGATGCCCCGGGCAATGTCCCAGTCAATTCGCTCTCTCACCCACTTCGTCCCTAAGAGTTTGAGCCGGAGTGTCTTCTTCTCTTCCTCTTCTGTCATGCTTTGGTTCCTCCTTCTTGTCTTTGATAGGAATAAACTGTGTGCTGAGCAAAATTCATACAGACCTCCCTCTGGCTACGACCTGAAAAGGTACAATGATTGTACCTTCGTCCGCTACGCGAACCTCTTGAAAGCATGACTGGATGCCCCGTTTCGGTTCAGAATTGAAGGCGAAGGTAGTGAATAACGCGATTACCGATATGGTGATCTTGTTTCCTTCGCCCATTCCCGCGAGACACCCAGTCAGGAGCCATCACCTTCTCGACCCTTATGATAATTCGGATTCTTGACCTTCTTGAAACAACATGGACAGGTGATGTATATCTTGATGGACTTGCCCGTATAAGTCCACACATGACCGCATAGATGGCATGTGACCTTAGTTTCCAGTGTCACCATGTCCAAGCCTCCAATCCCGATACATTACCTACCTCATATAGATTTGTCATCAGGCGACCTCCCTCGGCATCACACTGTCGAAGATTTCCCTACCCAAGAACAGGATGGTCTTCCAGTCGTCTTGGTCTTCCGTCTCTTCGCCCTCGACCTCTTGGAGTGCGTCACTGTCCCAGTATTTGTCGATGGACTCCATGATGACCTCCTTGGCGTCCTTGTCGTCCAGAGCCTCCCACTGATACTCTCTTGGACGGTCTGGGTTCTCAGGAATGTCATATTTCTCTATGTGCTCAGGGTTCAGACCGCACCTGACGAACTCAATGTCTACAACATCCTCTTCTGGTCTCCACGCTCTCTGGTGAGCATGGAAGTATGGTCGTATCTCTTTCAGAGCGTCAAGCGGGATCCTGATGCCCTTGCCCCTGCTACCCGTCTTCTGGATCGGTTCGTAATCCCCGAAGTAGAGTAGGACAACCGACTTCTCAGGGAACTTCCTGAGCATGGCATTGAGCTTCTTGGCGACTGCCCATTTGAAGGGCGGTCCTGGGTCGCCGCCGAAAGGGGCTAAGGGGATGTGCAACGGTTTGAGGTAGTGGTCAAACTGTCGGTGCATCGCTCTGGCTTCATATCCGACCATGGGGAGATAGTCTTGGTTGGCAAACTTGTGATACATCGGGTTCTCATCCTTCATGGTTTTGAACCAGTCTTCAAAGGAGTCGTAACCGAACCCCCTCATATAGATCGGTCTTGTGTCATCAACGAGAGTGTCTGGCATCCAGCCGTTATACATTCTCCTTCGGGCCTCAGTCACCCAGTCGCCGAAGTTGTCATACTTGTCTTTAGCAAGTCCCATTTCTTGAACGCAACGATAGAAAGCCCATCTCAGAGGAACCTTGTACGGAACCTCTTTCACTTTTGGGAGCAGCCAATTCAAGACTCTCGCCGTGGACTCATGGGGGTTGTATGGTTTCATACGATTACCATTCTATCTCGTCAGCCTTTTTCAGATGGTCCAGAGCGTCCCTTACGTGGTTCTGATATTCGTCGAAAATGTCCTCCTGTTGCTTCTCTTGTTCTGAGGTCATATGCTCCTCCAGATATGTTTGCAGCTCCTCTGGCAAACCGTCCTTCAGAAGATACTCCACATACTTCCGAGTCTCCTTCAGATCCTCTTCCCGTTCCTGGAGATATTCCCTGACCTCCTTATCCAGTTGCTCTTTCGTCTTCATTCGCCTAAGCCTCGAACCCTGATTACCTAACTACCTAATATAGATTTGGTTTTGAGATTGTATATACAAATTGTTGTTGAGATTGTAATACAAATTGTAATACAGAATCCTCAGAAATTGTAACACACAGCGTATTACAAAAGGTATAGTCCAGGGGAGAGGGTTGAGGCTTAGACAAAAGCGTCCCTCTCCCCCTTCTTCATCGTGATCTTGTGCTCCGTTTCAGTTTCTCAGTTTTTGGAATCAGGAGAATGATAAGAAGGAGAACCTGTATCAATGTTGCGATTAGCAAGATTGCCATGGCCAGGGGAGGGGCGGAATACTGGGTATGAGACTGATAGTCCTGACGATTTCCGTTTTCGTCCCAATAGACGCCCTCGCTGTAAGTGCCAGAGGTTCCCACAGCACCCATCACGAAACAAGCATACATCTGTATGCAGAAGATCAGGAGAAAGGTCAGCCCGATAGTATTGACTTGTCTTAGGCTCAACATCGTGGATTTCTCCTTTGCTGAGGTGGTGGGATTAGTCCTCGGACTTTGACCCCGTAGAGAAAGACCATCGCTGCGAAGAGTGCATACACCAAGAGAGTCATCATAACGAGTCCTTCGGCCCATGGATAGGGATGTCGAGTATAAATGTAGTAATCCCAATAATAGACCTCGTACTCGTCAGTACGAAGCTCCCAGCCCTCCGCGTAAATCACTCTCGATTCCGCCCAACAATACAAACCAAAGGATAACACGAACCAGAGTAAGAGATATGTCAGCAGGATGAGCTTGACCTTCTTGGGCTTCACTATCGTTACAAAGAAGATGATGATTAGGCTGAGGAACCCGACCAGCGCGATGACGCTCAGAGTATATGACAGAGTGTATGACATATCTCTTCCTTCGTGGACTACCTTGGTATCTTCCGAAAGTGGCCCTTCACGCGAACCTTCTTCCGCTTCCCGGGGATTTTCCGCTTGTGTGCACCAACCCAACACTTCGACCTTGTGCCTGGTTTCGGCGGTCCCCTCTTGTCTGCGCCAGTCTTCTTCCGAAACTTCCGGCCTGCTGCGGCCTCCTTCTTGAACGATCTCTTGGGTTTCTTCTTGCTCATGTCTTCGACCTCCTATCGGTCTTCTTAGATTTCCTCCTGTGGAAGATGTTTCGTCTCCTTCTTCTCCGGCGATTGCCTCTCTCAGCCGCGAGCTTTCTGAGTCTCTGCTTCCGTAGGTGTCTCGCCTTCTTGTTCACTACTCTTTCTCCTTGTGTAGAAGATGACTTTCACTCTCTCTGGAACCTTTCTTTCGACCCAGAAGTTGCTCATCTCACCTGATCCAGATTTCATAGTGATACTCTTTCCGTCTTCGCGCCTGGTTGTAGCGATGACCTTTCGTCACCCTCACCAGATAGCCCTTCTTCTTTAGCCTCTTCTTGTCCGCCTCAGCCCTGCGTTTCGTCATGCGGACTCCATGGAAGGTAAAGGGCTTTCTGTCGAATCTACGTCTCAGGGCCTTGCTCTTCTTCTTGCTCATTTCTTTCGTCTCCAGTGCCCACGAACCCAGGTCTTTCTCCCTGTCTTCCGACTACGTTTTGCGTGCATGGTGACATAGGTTGAGTGTGTCGCGCAATACTTCCTATGTCCAAATACCCTGTTCATGCACTGCTTACCGTCCTTGGTCTTGGCTGCACATCGCTTAGATTTCTTCTTGCTCATATCATACCTCCTGTCGTCTTGCCCAGTCCTCGTATTCTTGCTTGAACTTCGCCTCTTGATTCAGGATCTCATAGAGTTCTTGACTGGGCGTAGTGGTCCGTCCTATCATGCGATCCATCTTGTCCACCCTCTCGTGATGGCTCAGGTCGCGCCCTTGGATGGCATCCCAGTCCATAGTGTCGTAAGCCTCGCCGCGAGACTCGGCCCTCGCTATCAGGTGGTCAGACTGAATGACACTCGCCCCTGTCGTCCTGGACACATACCGCGCTCTCCGCTTTCTCTCCCGGGTCCAGGGCTTCTTGAATGCGATCCTGACGGGTTCGAATGCCTTGGCGACCTTCTCCTTCACCGTCCTGGTTGATTTCTTGACTGTCTCCTTGTATTCCGTTTTGGCGGCTGAAATCTTGGCTTTCTTCTCCTTCTTGGGAATGGGCTTCTTCTTGATTGCCCTCTTCTTCTGACGGTATGCGTTGCGGGCGCGCCGAACCTTATCCTTGCCCTCTTGGATGGCGACTCTCGACTTCTTCTTGGCTTTCTTGACCTGAGTATCGACCCCGCGAACATCGTAGCGTTGTGGGGCTTTCCTCCACTTCTTGACGCCTTCTTTATCGCCTCGGCTGAATACTTCTCTGGCTTGTTTCCTCTTATCGACCTTGACGGCATGTTTGCCCCGCTTTCTCTCATGGTATTTCCTGAGTTGAGAGACGGTGGGAGCTTTCTTCTTCTTGGTCTTCTTGGGTCTCAGCCGCTTAACGTCCTTGTAGGGTCCGGGGGTCTTCTTGTGTGCGACTATTCCGCCTCTCTTCGTGTCAATCTTGACCCATCTCTGTGTTCTCGGATTGAATACTTGTGCTCTGTCCTTTTGCATGTCGTCACCTCCTCGTGTAGAGAACGTTGTAGAGCTTCTTCCCGAACCGTGGCTTGATGCTCCTCAGCCAGAGTCCATTGACAACCGTATGCTCCTTGCCCACCTTCCTGCGAGCCTTTGACATCGC
>JAUVHO010000045.1 GCA_030593295.1 Methanomassiliicoccales archaeon
TGACGATTCTTATCGGGCTTTGCACAGTCCCCACCGAGAGGATTTCCTTCTCAGATTCCTCATACATTCGGTTCAAACGGTCCCTCACGTTCCTTCTGCCATAGATCGCTTCGAATCGTCCTGTCTCCTCAGCCTCTACGATGGCTCTGACCGCGAATTCGTTCATCAGAAGGTCTTTCTTCTCCGCGATTTCATCCGCTGATTGCCTGTGAGATTCTGCTACCCTCTCAAGAAAGTCCTCAATGTGGACCGGCTTGTACCTGATCGGGCTTTCGGGTATGATCTCAACAAGCCCTTTCTCGTGAAGCTGGTTCATTGTAGAGTATATCCTGGTCCGTGGGACTCTGGAAAGCGTTGGTATCTGGCTGGCCTTGGAGACACCCAGATCCAGAAGAGTAAGGTATACCCTGGCCTGATAGTCCGTCAGTCCCAATTCCTTCATCTTGCCGAGTCTTTCCTCGTTTATGGGCATGGTCCGGACTGGAACGAGTGTCAGTCCTAATAAAACTTGTTATCAGGTTCAGTTACAAACCTGGCAGAGGGAATGTCACTGGGAAGAATCTAGCTAGCAGACGCTCTTCGCTTGTTGGGAAACTTCAGTTTCAGCCTCTCGTTCAGGAACTGGAATCTGTTACGTATCGTAACCTCCGAAACTCCGGCTACCTCTGCGATAAGCCTCTGCGGTTTCTTCTCTCCACATCTCACGGATGCGACATAGATCGCGGCCGCCACTGTTCCCGAAGGCGCAAATGAGGAAGTCCCCATGGAGTCATCCAATTCGTTCAGTATCCTGTGCGTCTCGGCTTCCACATCCGGACCTAGGTCCAACTTGCTGCAGAACCTGGAGACATAATCCTCTGGCTTCACCAACGGAACCCTGAGCTTTATCTGCCTTGATATAGCGCTGTATGCTTTCCTGAGCTTCTTCCTGTCCACTTCCGAGACCTTTGACATCTCTTCCAGCGTTCTGGGAACGTTATTCATTCTGCACGCTGCGTACAGTGAAGCTGCCACGACTCCTTCTATGCTCCTGCCTCTCACCATGCCCTTCTTCAGAGCCTTCCTGGTGATAAGCGCGGCTTCGTCTCTGATTCTTGGCGGTATGCCCAGCACAGATGCCATCCTGTCCAACACTGTCAGTGCCTGGACAAGGCTCCTCTGGCCCGGACGCAATAGGTTGGACTGCCGATGCAGCATCCTCATCCGGTTGTACCTGTCCCGTTGCTTCGCCGGGATCGGATTCCCATGGAAGTCCCTGCTGGCATAGGATATCACCGTCGAAAGCCCAAGGTCGTGGGACCTCTGGCTCAACGGAGCACCGGTTCTCGCCATACGCTTATTGTCTTCCGCTGTGTAAGCCCTCCACTCTGGACCTGTGTCAATCTCAGATTCATTGACAACCAGACCACAGTCATCGCATACAAGTTCTGCTCTGTGGTCGTCCCTGTACAAGTGTGCACTGCCACATTCAGGGCACGAGTCATCTGACACTAATTCCACTTTCTTGGAATTGATGCCCACTTCTCTTCTCCTATCTGTCATCATCAGTTCATTCTATCGCTCCAATGGTCATATAGGGTTCTGTGTCATCAGCTGGAATGACACTTCGAGGTTCGGGCATACTGGCAAATTCCATTTGACGGATCTCATGAGAAAATTGGGCCAATCTGCGATTCCTGTGGGACGGGTGTGATGTCCACCCTACGTTTCGTGCTTTTTCCGGTAGTTCTCAACCGCCTTGTGAAGACCATCAGCGGCCAGATTGCTGCAGTGCTGTTTGATGGGTGGAAGCCCCTCCAGGGCATCCGAGACATCCTTCTTGGTTATCTTCATGGCCTCGTCAAGGGTGATCCCCTCGGCGAGCTCGCTTATCATGGACGACGTCGCTATGGCCGCCGCGCAGCCCATGGTCTTCCAACCGATCTGGGTTATTTTGTCATCTTTGACCTTGATGTAGATCTTCATGACGTCCCCACAGACGGGGTTTCCAACCTCCCCGACAGCGTCCGCATCCTCAATCTCTCCCATGTTCTTGGGGTTCTGGAAGTGCTCAATCACCTTCTTGGAGTACATTTCAGTCCCTCTTGGCAGCACATATTAAGTCCGTCATTGGACTAAAACCTTACGAGTGAGGAGACCGGAATCACTGGAATGCGGTATCCCGACAGCTGTTTCTCCATCCCCGATATGAACTGTGTGGCCATCACGGTATCGTGGTGCCCCCAGTCCCTCGCCTCCCTGCACAGGAATATGATGTCAGGTTCGACGTCATCGCAGGCTTCGCCGATGTTCAAAGGGGTCAGGTGCTCCAAGATGTCCACCCTCTTTATCACTCCCTCTTTGACCGCCTGACAGTCCTCCCGGTAGTCGGCGACAACCATCTCGATTCTTTCGTTCTTCCTGAGTTGCTTTATCACCCTTATTCCCAGGGACCCTGCACCTATCACCAGCGCTTTCATTCATCCACCTCTCAGATCCATCCTAACCTTCCGATGATATAGATCCACATCACCGTTATGAGAACCGATGGTATTGTAATAGCCAACCCACTCTTGAACATATCCTTTTTCGATACGATTCCGGTACCATATATCAGAGTTGAAGGAGGGTGTGCAACTGGAGTCATGAAGGCGACGCCAGCGACCAACGCGATCAGTAATGCCAAAAGCAATGTGTAATCGCTCAAGCCGCTGATCGTAGTAGTCAATGTTATCATCAGGGGGACGAAGAATGCTACTGTGGCTGTTTTGTTGACGAAGTTGCTCATGATAACAACCACTAACGCGACAAAGAGTAGGAAAAGGAATAAGCCGATGGCTGTTTGTGTCCAAGGCCCAGCAAAACCTGTGATCTTCCAGCCGATCCATCCGTTGAATCCAGCCACCTGGAGTCCATTTCCTAGAGCAAGGCCCGCGCCAATGATGAGGAAAATCCCCCAGGGAATGAATTTTGCGTCCTCCCAGTCCAGGGTTCCAGTGACGAAGAGCAGAACGGCGGCTATCATCGATACGATTGCTGCGTTCGCGAAAGCGCCCGGGAACAACTGAGGCGGGAGGAAAAGGCTTGCCAGATCCTCCCCCACTATCCAGAAGACTACTGTGCCCCCAAGGATGGCCAAGACCTTCTTCTCGGCAGCAGTCAGCTTCCCCATGGCTTCCAATTCATCATGGACCCAGCTTATGTCAATCTCTTCCCGTGAGACCGGGTACATCTTTGTGATGATCCACCATGAGAGGAAGAGCAACAGGATGGACAACGGCAATCCGGCTATCATCCAACTGACAAAACTGAAATTCTCTGCTCCAACTGCATCAGTGATGAACTGTGCGGACACCGCATTGGCAGAGGTTCCCACGATAGTGGCCATTCCACCAATGGCGGCCGCTGCCCCGATGCCCAACAGGAGTGCAAGTGCGTACTCATCGCTCTCATCTTTGTTTGTCCCTGCTTTACCTGCTATTCCAATCGCTACTGGGATTAGTAGAGCCGCTGTAGCGGTGTTCGAGATCCACATCGACATTATCGCACAGGCCAGCATCATTCCAAGAAGCAGTGTTCGGAAGTGTCCTTTGGACTTGGCCACAATGTAGTACGCGAACCTCGAATCCAGATGGGTTTTTCTGAAAGCGACAGAGATGATTATTCCGCCCAACACGAGGTAAATGACTGGTGTGGCGAAGGGCGCGAAGGCAGCCCGTGCTGGATCCGGGTATACATTGAGATCACCGAATATCCCATAAATCACCAAAAGCACCGGGACAAGGAGGGATGTCACAGGCAGGGGAAGGGACTCGAAGGTCCACATGAGCGCTATGAAGAGGAAGATTCCAAGGGCATATTGGGCTTCTATTGGATGCAGTCCCAAGGGAGCAAAGGTGAAGAACAGGAGCACGGCCAGCGGTATCAGGAGCTTGATCGTCCTCCTCGTCCAGTAGCCGAACCTCTCGAATGATTTGATGATCGTAGGTCGAATTCCAACAACATGCTCGGCCACATACCTGCCCGCGAAGGACAAGTCGTTGGCGATCTCCCTGCCAGCTCTTTTCGCAAGACTCTTGCGCTTCTCCTTGTTGCCCCTGTCTTTTTCCGACCTGCTCATTCGGAGGCTGATGATTTCGCTGTTGTATAAATCTACCTAAGATAGCATCGGGATCGTAACTGACTTGGCCTGTCAGATTGCCTTGCGTTCTCTAAGAAAGTTATTAATAAGAATTCAATATTCTACCAAGACACCCATAGGGGGCAGAGGAGATGGCAAAGAAACTGGCTCTGGTAATCCTGGAAGATTGCATCGGATGCGAGGCCTGCGTAGCCGCGTGCCCGACAGGCGCTATGGAGATGAACGATGAGGACTTGGCATTGAGCGACTCTCACAAATGCGACGGAGAAGAAGAATGCGGGGAATGCTCACCCGTGTGTCCCGTTGAATGCATTCTGTACGTAGAGGAAGGGGACGATCGGCTTCATTATGCGTGAATAGCAGTCTCCGATCAAACCTCGACTGATCTTCCGCGTCAGATTATGGGAGGTTTTGCCCCTGTTCCGGGGTCGGCTCAGGTCTTCTTTTAGCCAGTCATTCTGCAGTTCTTAATAGTTACGGGTGTTCTCGTCGTTCTCTCAAGCGTTAGCCAGATGTATTATCCATATTGATAACAGAAACACCTCTCTTTATATGATATGCCAAGGCAGAATTAGAGGTTGCACAAGGCAAGGAGACTCAAATGAGGGCACCAATCGCGAGCTTCCTGAAGCTGAGCATGGGCGAAGGCACCTATATATCTTCAGAGGTGGCCAAATCCCTCGGGGAATTGGGTTGGCAGCCTGTTCAAGGCTCGTACGACTTCGTGTACAGGTGGGAAAACGATTGGGAGAAGAACGGAAAGGGCCGGCCCGAGGTCTCGGATGAGATCAAGGCGTCGGTCGAATCGGCCCTCAAAACCCATGACATCCGATACGTCCTCAAGACCTTCGAATCCGCCAACGACGGCGCATCTTAGTCCCTATTACCCCCTCCCCCTTTTTTTTTCTGTACATAACAGCAGCCTGAGTGTAGCGTTCGGATGTTGGGCTCATGATCGTTCCCGCTTCCAAAAGACCCAACTGAGGCAGACTAGGGGATGACCAACCAAGACGTATCCTGGGTAACATAGATCCAATATCCCATCCCGGTTGTCATGTAGTCACTGTCGCTCATCACCCTGAGATGATAGGGCGCGAGCGGGTCAAAGCTCTCCACTCTAGTATATGGCAATCCCGAGAGGGATTCTGCGATCGTTCTATCGGTCAGTGTGGGGTATCCAACCAGGTTCCATCCGGCCTTCAAAGAGACTGAGACGTTTCCGGGCTGCGTACCGCTCACGTCGAAATACATGTCCACGCCCACTCTGATCCACCAGCCTTCGGTGATATCGAGGATCATTCCTTGGGACCAGGGCTTGACGTTCGAGAACGATGACCATGATTGAGGACCGCCCCCGTTCTTCCAGAGCCCATCGTATGGATCCTGGATGGTCGAGAGTATCGTGCTTGAGGAATTGTCAGATGTGATGAGCGGATACGACGCCAGGTTCATTCCCTCGGTCAGGAAGACCCTGTATCTGGTAGGATCTATGAAGAAGGACACCTCTGCAGAATCATTCTGGAAGAACTCCTCGAAAGGATTGAGCGTGACAGCGAATACCTTGAAGTGCCCTACACGCTTGAACTTGTACTTCCATGAGACTGGCTCGGTCTCACCTTGGCTCAGTTGCGACGACGTTCGTCCTATGACCGGCCCATGTATCAGCGTCTCCTTGGGAAGTGTCGCATTCACCCAGACATCATCCAAGTACCAGCCGAAGTCGATCTTGCCTTCGTCCGAGCTGAACCTGAAGCTCACTCTCACATCGCCACAACCGAGGAAGTCAGACAGGTCAAAATCCACTTTGGTGAACCCGCTCGGGGACACCCACCCACTCCAGCTCTCCAATATCTGCCAATCACCCCTGCAAGCCACCTCAACGACAGCGAAGTCGTACGACCATTCGGTACGCAATATGTGGTGGAAGGTCAGGTTGGCACCGCTCGCACCCTCTAGGCTGAACGAGGGCGATTGAAGCATCTGTAGTGTCGTGTCCGAGTACATCCCGGTTCCATCGTTCCCTATCCAGACGCTGTTGCTCCCGCTGTTCGCAATCCCGCTGACTGTGTGCCAAGTGTCGCTCGAAGACGTTCCGTCATAGTCGACAATCGTCCATCCGGTCAGCCCTGATTCGAAACCCTCATAGAAGATCTGTCTCTCCTCAAGAGGACCGATTTCCCAGATCTCCATCGCGACGTCAAAGGGGTTCTGCTGATTAGGGCCGTAATTGGTGATCTCAGCTTGTATGGTGTAGTTGCCCATGGGGTACAGCTGTCCCTCCTGGAACGGTGAGATACCTGAAACGCCCACATCATTCAGATATGGAACATGGACCGTGACTTTCGCATAGGCGGAAGCTGAAAGGGATGATGCTGTTATGTCGATCTCATAATCCCCCGGCCAATCTCCCGGCAGGACTCTCACCCACATGTCGACTGTCTGATTGCTGCCGTCGGTCAGATTGACCTGACTCGGGATTAGGGTCATTTCCCATCCGGGAGGGACGGTCGCAGAGAGGTCAATGGATTCAAACTGGTTCCCGTCGTTCAGGACGTCCAACTGGAAGCTCAGGTTCTGTCCTCTGTCGATCGTTCTTCTTTCTGGGGTGGGGGTCAACGAGATGTGGGGCATCACCTGGTTGGGATTGTCGGCAATCTCTAACAGGAACAGTACGCCGCCCAGATTGTCCTCGCAGACCGGGATTATCTTGTCCTCTCTCGGATGGAAACCGTTGTACGGTGAAGTGACCGCCGGTGCCGTATCCGAGAACGAGGGATAGAGCTCCACTACGAACGGAAGAATGCCCAACTCTCCATACATCCAATCCACGTCGTCACCTGATGTAAGATAGAGCTGGCTCCCCCTCAATGGTATGTATTGAGCCCTCGGAGACCCCGCCTTGTTGGTCATCCGGTTCGACATGCCCCACCCAAGTGCCGAGAACAAAGCATCGTCCTTTGATGGATTGTATGTGTTCCCCCACGGATAGAGTATGATCTGACCGTATGAGTGATAGGACAGAGAGAACACGAAGGCATGCTGGAGAGCGAGATCCCTGATCGCCTGTGTCTCGTTCTCCGAGAAGGGTCCCGATCCACGATAAACCTCGCTTGAAGGGTCGTCGCTCGAGCCCGCGCCTCCCCACATGTGTCCGTAGTTCCTGTTGAGATCCACACCGGTCGATCCGTCACCGTTCGGTACTCTGTTCTTCCTCCAGTTGGTGTATGCCGCCGGGTCGTCATCCCCGTCATAGAACCTCCCGTCCGGGTTCACCATGGGAATGATCCAGATCTCTCTGTTGTCCACTATGTTCTGAACGGATGAGTTCGTGGAGTAATTGCCGGTGAGGAAATTGATGAAGTACATGCAGACCTCAACTGTCAACCATTCTCTTGAGTGATGCAGGCCGTAGATTATGACCTCCGGCTCATCCTCTTCTGCCTGCGCGTTGTCCGAGATCTTCATGCTCCAGATGCTGTTGCCTTGGTATGTGGTTCCTATGCTTGTGAGATCCGTTATGCTTGGGTAGTTGGCGGATACCTCGAGCAGCTCGGTCAACATCTCGTCGTAGGTGTGATAGGCCGTTACTCCCGCAGTGGGTTGAGGATCTCCATCGTTCGACATGGGAGAAATGTCCTGGAGTCCCCGGGAAGTCGCACCAATTGAAGAGAAAAGCAGGGAGGGAAGCAGAAACACAGCAAGGATGACCAAAATGGATTTGCGACCTTTCATGAGAGTCTGACCAGTATTGGATATTCGGTTGCATATCTTAAACTCTTGTGCAATTGCCACCGTCATAAGAGGAGGTCAGAACGTACGATTTGGGAGGAAGTAACACCGCTCTAGATATGGCAAACGAGTTCGGAAAGAAATTTCGAAGGACAACTCTAAGGATTAGAAGTTCACGGGTATGGTGTGGGCTTCTACGCCCATTCTCTCTTTTTGCAGACCAAATGCGAGGACATACAACTGAGACAGATGTAATACTGGAACCTTATTCTCTATTTCTTCCTGGCCCTGATCGAACTGGAGATGGCAGAACGGACAGACATCAACGATCACATTCGCTCCTACGTCGTTGATATTCTCCATCTTCTGCATGGTCATTTTCTGAGCCACATCTTTGGTCCTGGCTCTCACGCCTCCTCCGGCCCCGCAACACAACTGCTTGTCCTTGTATGGAATGCTTTTGGCTCCTGTGACTTCGACAAGTTCGTCCAATATCTTTGGTCTCTCAGGATCATCAATCTCCTTCAGCATTCTTGGTTTTAGAAAGTGGCATCCGTAGTGAACGGCGACTTTCAAGTGGTCCTGCTTGTTCTTGACCTTCTTCGCGATGTTCTCCAAACCCACATCTCTGTACAAGAACTCCGCGAAATGCCTGACCTTTGCGGTCCCATTGTATTTCTTTCCGATCTGGCTCAGGATGTTGTTAACCTTCTCCAGTTTCTTTGGGTCCTCTTTGAGTTGATGATTGGATTCCGAGAGAGAACCAAAGCAGCCGTTGCAGATGTTGAGTATCTCCACACCTTGTTCCTCTCCCAGAGCCAGATTCCTTGCTCCAAGGGCTCGCCAGGTCTCCTGATCGAATGATCGGAACACGCCTGGAGCGGGACAGCAGGAGGTTCCCTGCAGAATCTTGGCTTCCACGCCCAAGGCCTCCAACACATCAAGCGTAGAAGACTCAATACCAGGATATCTGAGCGGGGTAATGCAGCCAAGAAACAAACCAACTTTAGCCATCTATTCACTCCCCTATCAGTTTGTCAAACTTCGTTGCTTTCATGATCTTGATGACATCTTCGTACAGTTTCGGGTCAGACAGGACGGTTGGCGGGACTTCATCAAGCTTCAGAGTCTTCCTGAGCTCTCTGAACTTGTCACCCATCGGAATTGCGTGCCCCGTCTTGAGAAGCATTCCAGCCGTCTTCTTGTGAGCTTCAGCCATGTACCCTTCCTCGACTGCCATGTTCCTCAGGGTCATAATGATATCCGTTATCTTGACCCCTCTAGGGCATCTCTCGTCACAGGTCATGCACGTAGTACACAACCACAGTTCATCTGAGGGAAGCACATCTTCCTTGAATCCGAGCTGAACACGTCTCATGAGCTTCCTCGTTCGAAAAGCTGTAATCCTTCCAGACGGGCACCCACCAGTACAAGTGGCACATTGAAAACAGAGCGTTATGGTGTCCGCCCCCCGCTTTATGACTTCCCTCGTGAATTCGGGGTTCACGAGCTTTGGTTTTCCTTCTTCGGTCATATCCACCCCTCGTCCAGACATTGCTGTTTTTCGACGGGTTTATTGCGTTTTTGGGATGTCTACTATGCATAATCGGAACTGGATATATTAACCTTTGTCAATGACACCAACCGATGTTGGCATCATGAATCAACGTATCACCAATCCGTCAATGAATGCATCATTTCGAGACGTTCAGACAGGAGCTCCATCCACGACGATTTCCGTCACGACACGTCTAGTATAGACTGCGATCTCCCCTTCCTTGTCGGCAATCTGTACGTCGAATCCATCCTCTTCGTACTTCTTCTTGGCCGCTTCGGCTTCGCTCGCTCCGGGGTAGGTTTCCCCATCCCACATGTACTTCTTACTTTCAACTACGATGTGACTTTCAGGCATATCATCTGCACCTCTCGAGATCCAACTCCCAATGTGCTACCTCCGCATGATGATTTTCTCATATATTAGTTTGGATGCCCTAGGGACCGCGTGAGTGACATGTCCGGACAGTCCCGGGCTCACTTCCTCTGGTATGTCCTGCACTTGGCACACTATGATCGTGACTTCGATTCCTCCGATATCCTTGAGCTCTTTCAACATATTCGAGGTCGGGACTTGGTGCATTGAGAAATCAACTGTCTTCTTCTCGGGTATCTCGTCCACCGAGATCTCGAAGATCTCACCCGGAATCCTTCCCCTGTCAACGGCATCGACAATTATCACACTGCTCGGTCTAGTTTCTGACAATAGAATGGTGAAAAGCAATTCACGTACCGAGGTGCCCACATCCATGACAAGGACGTCGTCGGGGACATCGCAGTTATCGACAAGGTAGTCCGCGACAGCGGGTCCGAAACCATCGTCTCCGAAAAGCGTGTTGCCGCATCCGAATACGACAGTCCTTTTTGTTAGGTAATCCGGAAGATCGCTCATGGTCTCACGATGGCCAGTTTCCTCTTGACGAGTGTGTGACGAACCGTCTCACGTTGAGTATGTCTGTTCCAGATTTAGTGTTTTCTACCCCCTGTGGCGACATTAGACTCATTCTCGACTGTTTTCGTCGATGTCCGACATGTGAATTCTGCTGCGTCCCCAAATTTGACGGATATCGTGGAAGGATGAGAATATGGCAACTGCAGGCCGATGGTTTTCGATGAGATCCCATAATCAGATATTTATATCGGGTGTGTATTCTCAAAAACACTTGTTATGGATGACAAGGGGGTAAAGGATGGCAAGAATTGCTTCAGAATGGTTTGCGATATGTGCTGGTTGCGAGATCACAATCCTGGACATCGGTGAGCCGCTATTGGACCTTCTACCACAGTTGGAATTCGTGCACATGCCCGTGTTAATGGACCACAAGTACTATGGCCAAACTGGAGAGCGGGACAAGATCGAGATTCCAGAGGCGGATGTCGGTCTGATATCCGGCGGCGTCAGGACCGAAGAACATAAGGAAATCGCCCTAGAGATGAGGGCGAAGTGCAAGACACTTGTTGCTCTTGGGACGTGCGCTGGCTATGGTGGGATCCCAGCTCTCGGAAACATGTACCTGACAGACGACATCTATGAGAAGGTGTACAGACAATCGGCAACAACTGAGTCTGCAGATACACCGACCTCTGGGCTTTCGCCCTTGACTGACAAGGTATATGCAGTCAGTGAAGTTGTACCCGTCGACATAGTACTTCCCGGATGCCCAACGACGCCAGAGCTGGTGGTCGAGGGCTTGACGGCGATACTGGAAGGAAAGCCTCTGGTTCTTTCGGAGAAAAGTGTGTGTGATGAATGTCCAATGATAAGGGAAAAGAAAGCGGTGACAACTCTGAAGAGACCTCTGGAGAACATCGAGTCTGTGGGAAAACCTCTCGATCAGGTACGATGCATTATGGAACAGGGCTATCTGTGCCAGGGTCCTGCTACCCGGTCGGGTTGCGGTGGTGCGGAGGGAACTCCCCGTTGCATTAGGGCGTACATGCCTTGCAGAGGATGTTTCGGTCCTATCAGGGACAAGGCCAATCCAATGGTCGATATGATGGGTGCGCTTTCAAGCATAGGGCTGGATCCGAAGCAGATTCCGGACAGACCTGCCACTTTCAATCGATTCGCAGGCGCGCAGGGTCGTCTGAGACCGCTTCCGAGGAGGTGAGGAAATGGGAAAGACAATTACCATACAACCTGTAACCAGGATTGAGGGACACGCAAAGGTTGAGATTGACCTAGATGATGCCGGCAACGTTGCAGACACCCGAGTCCACGTGGTGGAACTGAGAGGCTTCGAGAGATTCTGCATTGGTCGACCGGTGGAAGAGCTTCCGAGAATAACAACGAGGATTTGTGGGGTTTGCCCATGGTCACACCATCTGGCTTCAGCCAAGACAACCGACGCAGTGTTTGGCGTAACGATACCTGAAGCGGGAATGAAGCTCAGAAGACTCTGCAACAGCATAGCCTTCATGGAAGAACACATTCTTCACTTCTACTTCCTGGCGGCACCCGATTTCATCATGGGACCTGATGCAGATTACTCAGTGAGGAACGTCTTTGGGATTTTGCAGAAGATGCCGGATGTTGGAAGGAAGGTTGTGAGGGTGAGGGCTCTTGCGGCCCATATGCTCGAGATTATTTCAGGCAAAGCGATTCATCCCTCGGCTGCTGTTCCTGGAGGATTCAGCAAACCGCTAATGGAAGATGAGAAGCAGAAACTCCTTCCTATGGCTGAGGAGTGTTTGGACCTCGCGAAGTTCTCAATCAAATACGCTAGGGATGAGATCTTCCCGAAGTACATCGATACGGTCAAGACCCTCGGCGTAATCAAGACAGGTTTCCTTGGGACCGTAACGGATGATGGAACTATGGACCTCTATGAGGGCAAGCTGAGATTGATGTCCGCGGACGGCAACTACGACGATTTCCCGTTGGAGAACTACACTGATTTCATCTCCGAACACATTGAGCCTTGGACATATCTCAAGTTCCCGTACGACAAGAGGCAGGGTGCTTTTTCGATGGATCTGGACAATCCTGTTGGTATATACCGGACAAACACTCTTGCAAGAATCAATGTCGCTGACAAGATTGCGACGCCACTGGCACAGGAGGAGTTCCAGGTCTTCAGGAGCGAGTTCGGCAGGCCGGCTCAGGCAACACTGCTGTATCACTGGGCTAGACTGATAGAGTTGCTGTACAACGCAGAGCATGCGATAGAGTTGCTCAATGACCCAGAGATCACGAGTTTGGACACACGCGTCAAGGTGGAGCCGAGAGCAGCTAGGGGAATCGGGCACACCGAAGCGCCGAGAGGAACCCTGATACACGATTATGAAACCGATGAGAACGGCATGGTCACCAATTGCAACCTCATCGTAGGGACAACCCACAACAACGCTCCGATAAACATGTCAGTGAAGCAGGCCGCAACGAGCCTGATTAAGAACGGTCAGTACGACCAGGGAATCCTGAACATGGTCGAGATGGCCATAAGGGCCTACGATCCGTGCCTCAGCTGTGCAACGCACAACCTGGATGGGTCAATCGCAGTAAAACTGACAATCAGGGACTCGGACGGAAACGTGGTGGACGTTCTAAAGAACTAGTCCACTTCTCTTTTCCTTTTTTTCGTATGATTAGCTTGAGCGCTACATCTTGTAGGGACTTGGACCAAGCTCCTTCAGTTTCTCAACCATTTCGGTTACAACCTTTGCGAACTTGTCCCCTTCCGATGCTGAAACCCATTCCAGTTTGAACCTCTCCGGCTCCAGACCGAAGTCCGTCAGCATCAAATCGATTGCCTCGCCCCTAGCCTCCGCCCTCAGGTTCCCTTCAAGATAATGGCAGTCTCCTGGATGGCATCCACACATCAAAACACCGTCAGCCCCCTTCGTGAGAGCGTTGATCACCAGGTTTGGATGAACCATGCCGGAGCACATCACCCGGATTACCCTGACATTCGGTGGATACTGAATCCTAGACGTTCCCGCCAAATCCGCACCGGCGTATGAGCACCAATTGCAGAGGAATGCCACAATCAGAGGCTCATATTCTTCTTGCTGCTCTTCCATCTATGCCACCCCCAAACAAGCGTCTATCATAGCATTTAACTGATCCAGTTTGAACTTCCAAACGAATATTCCTTCCTTGGGACACGTTGCCATGCAGCAGCCGCAACCCTTGCATGCAGATTCATCGACATCGACCGTCTTCTTGACAGACCCGTTCCTCATATACTCTATGAGTGTGATTGCATCGTACGGACAGGGCTCAATGCAGTAGGCGCAACCATCGCAGTTCTCGTCAACGACATGTGAGATGGTCGGCTCGATTTCTATCTCATCCTTCGAGAGGATCGTCGCTGCTCTTGCCACAGCACCGTAAGCCTGAGCAATGCTCTCGTCCACGAACTTCGGACCGTGTGCCAAGCCGCAGAGGAACACCCCTTCAACTGCAAAGTCGACAGGTCTCAGCTTCATGTGGGCCTCAAGGAAGAAATTGTCCTTTGTGAGAGGCACCTTCAGCATCCTGCCCACTTCTTCGGCGTCCGGCTGGGGTAGCACGGGAACGCTGAGGACCAATAAGTCAGAATCGATCTCCAGAACCTCGTCGAGAACTGGATCCTTGACCGTTATCTTGAGTCCCCCTTTCTTAGCGACAACCTGAGGTTCGTTCTCGGTATCATATCGCACAAATACGACACCCTTTTCGGAAGCCTCCTGGAAGTAGTCCTCGTTGAATCCGTAGGTTCGGATGTCCCTGTAGAGCACGTATACCTCGGCGTCTGGGTTCTTCTCCTTTATCTTCAGGGCGTTCTTCACCGCCTCCGAACAACAGATCCTGCTGCAATTGGGTCTTTCCTCGTTCCTGGACTCCACACACTGTATCATCGCAATCTTGCTGCTCTTGGAGAGGTCGATCTCCCCCTTCGTCATCTTGTCCTCGAACTCTATCTGCGTCATGACGTTGGGGTTCTCACCGTACAGATACTCGGTGGGTTTGTGCTCGACACCGCCAGTCGCTATTATCACGACACCGTGACTGATTTCCTCTCCACCTTCGAGAGTGGTGACGAAGTTGCCGACATGCCCATCTATCTTCTCTATCTTGCTACCCACATGCAGGGTTATCTTCTCATTGTTGCTGACCTTGTTTATGATCTCTTCCAGTTTCTTCTGTGGATCGTCGTTTGTGAGAAGATGATGAATGTTCCTCAGATTTCCTCCGAGTTCGTTTTCCCTCTCTACGAGATTGACATCGAACCCCTGGTCTGCCAGGCCAAGTGCTGCTGTCATTCCGCTCAGCCCGCCTCCGATCACAAGCGCCCTCTTTGTCACGGGCAATTTACCCTTCTGGAGCGCGTCAAGCAATGCAGACTTCGCAACGACCATCCTGACGAGGTCCTTCGATTTCTCCGTCGCCTTCTCCTTCTCGTGTTGGTGAACCCAAGAACATTGATCCCGGATGTTGGCCATTTCGAATAGGTAGGGATTCAGTCCAGCCTGCCTCACCGTCTCTTGGAATAACG
>JAUVHO010000090.1 GCA_030593295.1 Methanomassiliicoccales archaeon
GAGTATTGGAAAGATAGGATCATTTTATGGAGTTGCCCCCGTCGTTCTAAGGGCGTATGCCTGGGTCATGAGCCTCGGCGCAGAGGGCTTGAGGGAGGTGGCTGAAATCGCCGTTCTCAACAACAACTATCTGCTCAAGAAAATGCTGGAAATCCCGGGAGTGAGCGCACCGTATGCCAAGGGCAAGCGCCGAATTGAACAGGTCCGGTATAGTTGGGAAGCATTGACGAGAGATACGGGAGTTCATTCCGAGGAAATCGGACTTCGAGCGGTGGACTTTGGCGTCCATTATTGGACCAGCCACCATCCGTTCATCGTTCCGGAGCCCTGCACCCTGGAACCGACCGAGTCGTATTCCAAGGACGAACTCGACGAATACGTGGCGATCCTTACTCACGTGGCCGACGAGGCGTACACGAACCCGCAGTTGGTCAAGACGGCTCCTCACAACAGTACCATTCACACCATTGACCACGCACCCCTGGATGATCCGTCGCAGTGGGCGATGACCTGGAGGGCCTATCTAAGGAAGGTGTGCAAAGAGGCAAGATAGAGAACCGCCGGCTGCTCATTGCAGGTAGAAGCGATGAAAGTGGTAGCAAAGCGATTAGGCCTGATCGTCAATCCAGTTGCAGGGATAGGCGGGAGAGTTGGGCTTAAGGGAAGCGACGGAGCGGAGATACAAAAGAAGGCTCTGGAGTTGGGTGCTGTGCCTCAATCGCTCAACCGAGCTATCCAGGCTTTGGAAAGGATCAACTCTATAAAGGACACTCTTGAAGTTATCACCTACCCCGGTGAAATGGGAGAAGACGCGGCCAGAGAATGTGGTTTTGAGCCCACGGTCATTGGCTCAATCAAGCAGGGTGAAACGACCCCGGAAGACACCAGGAATGCAGCCCAGGAAATGGTGCGGCTGAAGGTGAATCTTTTGCTCTTTGCCGGCGGAGATGGCACTGCCCGGGACATCTACAACGCCGTTGGAGAAGGAATCCCAGTTCTGGGAATCCCTGCCGGGGTCAAGATCCATTCGGCGGTCTTTGCCACAAGCCCGAGAAGCGCAGGAGATCTCGCTGAGTTGTATCTGCAGGAAAGGGTATCCAGCCTCAGGGAGGCCGAGGTTATGGATATAGACGAGGAGGCTCTTCGACAAGGCATCGTTTCGGCGAAGCTGTACGGTTACCTCAAGATTCCGTTTCGGAGAAGACTGGTCCAGAGTCTAAAGATCGCAAGTAAACCCGGAGAAAAGGCATCCTTAGAAGCAATCGCCTATGACGTCGTAGATAGAATGAGGGACGACTCTCTTTACATCATCGGGCCTGGGAGCACAACCAGAGCCATCACGTCCAGGTTGGGATTGAACAAGACGTTGGTAGGTGTGGATGTAGTCTTCAAAGGAAGACTGTTCGCCACTGACGTTAACGAGTCTCAACTTCTGAATCTTCTCGAAGGACGCAAGGCGAAGGTAATCGTTACCCCCATCGGTGGTCAGGGCTGCATCTTTGGCCGGGGGAATCAGCAGATAAGCCCAGAAGTCATCAAAATAGTGGGGAAGGACAACATCATC
>JAUVHO010000085.1 GCA_030593295.1 Methanomassiliicoccales archaeon
ATCCGTGTGTACTCGCTGGTGACACAACCAGCGACCCCCTGGACGAGCAAGGAGACGAGCCTAAGGGTTTTGCAGATAGCAGTTGGCCGAAGTTCAGACACGACCTCAACAACACTGGAGCATCATCTTCAACCGCGACGAACATCGGGGTACCTCTGTGGATCCGTGACCTGCGGGCACCGATTCGGGCAACTCCAACGATAGTGGACGGTGTAGTCTACGTTGGCAACATGAAATGGACAGAAACGGAATTCTTCGCAATCAACGCGTACGACGGCGAGATCATTTGGAGCTTCCCACTCGATGAGTATGTCATATCCTCAGCCGCGGTTGCCGACGGTATGGTCTTCTTTGGTGATAGGAGTCGCCCCAACAACTTCCATGCTCTCAACACAACGACTGGATCCGAGGTGTGGTCTTACAGCGCCAGCAACGGCATGCATAGTTCACCGGCTGTGTTCGACGGAATGGTCTTCTTCGGCTCAATGGTAACTTCCTTCGAGAAGGAGAGCATCTATGCTCTGGATGAGTTCACAGGTGCGGAAATCTGGACCCTGGTCATAGGAAATGGAAGTGCGACGGAATCTACTCCAGTCGTATATGATGGAATTGTGTATATCGGGACGGCGGAGGGGAAGGGAAGGCTACTCGCGCTGGACGAATATGGCAGTGGGGGCACAACAGACATAATCTGGAGTTATCAATGTCCCCTGCCGATCTCCTGGGTGGAGACCTCGCCGGTTCTGGCTGATGGCCTCCTCTTCTTTGGGTCCCGCAACACACACTTCTATGCCGTGGATATGGACGGGATGTTCGACGGAGACCAAGGAGTTCCAGACGATGCTCCGTTCAACAATTCCGACTTGATTTGGTACTACGAGTTTGACTGGGCGGTAACGGCCTCCGCCGCATACGCAAACGGTGTAGTCTACATTCCCAACAATGATGTGATGTATGCTCTCAACGCCTCGGAAGATCAGATGGACCCAGAGGAGAGACTGCTGTGGACCTTCCAGGCTGGTGACTATATCGGGACCTCTCCTGCCATTGCAGACGACAAGATATTCTTCGGCTCTGCGGATAATCACCTCTACGCCCTGAACCTCGAGAGTGGAGAGTTAATCTGGGATTACGAAGCAGAAGGAAGAGTATATTCCCCTGCAGTCGGCGAGGGACTCGTCGTTGTGGGCTCCAGCGATGGTAAGCTGTACGCCTTCAACGTAACAGGGAAGCCAGATCTCACGGTATTCGACCAAGACCTTCAGTTCGCACCCACATCCACTGTTCTGCAGGGAACAGAGGTCACGATTGACGCCAGAATCCGAAACCACGGAGACGCGGCATCAGACTCCGGACTCGTGACATTCTACAAAGGCAACCCGTCTTTCGGCTATCCCCTGGAAACCCAAAGCGTTGGACGCCTTGAGCCTCTTGAGTCAGAGCTTGTGCAGACCTTATGGACACCCTTAGTCTCTGGCCTAATCGAGATTTGCGTGGAGATCGACAGTGCAGTCCCCGAGGAGGCCAGAACCGATAACAATCTAGCGTGCAGCTTCCTTGACGTGGTCCCTGCACCGGACCTTGCACTGTCGGTGCTCGACATCGACTTCATCCCGTCCTCAGAAGTGACCAGTGGGACAGACATCACCATCTATGTCACAATCCACAACATCGGGGACGAAACATCAGACTCGTCATTGGTCACTGTGTATGATGG
The DNA here is from genome assembly GCA_030593295.1 of Methanomassiliicoccales archaeon. Taxonomy (GTDB): domain Archaea; phylum Thermoplasmatota; class Thermoplasmata; order RBG-16-68-12; family SOIM01; genus JAGLME01. The sequence continues at coordinate 1,718 of JAUVHO010000085.1, forward strand.
AGATCCCAACGATGGAGCACTCACCATTGGCTCGGTAGTCCTACAGAACCTCAAGCCTGGAAGTGAGAGAACAGTCTGGATCCCATGGCAGTCGCCCACCATTGGAGTCCACTCGGCCTTCGTATTCGTGACCGACTCGTTGCCGCTTGAGGTTAACCTATCCAACAACATGGCAAGTCGCGATTTGACCGTTGCCTCGAAACCGGATCTCACCATCGCCTCATCCGACATCGAATTCGCGCCGTCGGACACGGTCACCAATGGAACCCAAGTTCTCATCACGGTAACGATTCATAACCTCGGTGAGACAGAATGCGACTCGGCGAAAGTT
>JAUVHO010000024.1 GCA_030593295.1 Methanomassiliicoccales archaeon
AGAAGAACGAGAAGGACTTCAAGGCGATGGAGAAGAGATTGGAGGCCAAGATGAAGGACCTCCAGGGGAAGGAGACCCGGCTGGAAGAGAGGAAGGAAGCCTTTGAGAAGATGAAGGCGAAGCTGGACAAGCTCCTGTAAACCCGTTTTCCTCATCTATTTTTCCCGCGATTGGCGCTATGTTCAGTTGCGGTATCCCGTGTTCGTGTACGTAAGTGAATATCGTCCCTACGAGCGGGATGAACATCAATGAGCTCATGAGATGGTAGACAGTGAACGGCGCCAGCATCGCGTATGCATGTGTTAGGCTCTCCAGAGTATGGGGCCTCAGGAAGTACCAGAAGCCCAGGGTGGTCCAGATATCATAGATCAGCGTTGCGACCAATCCAGTACCAGTTATCAGGGCTATTGATTTGGTGACCGTGATCACTTTGCCCTTGAGCCGCGTCCCCATAAGCCCGACGAACAGGAATCCTGTCCAGGTGAAGAGCGATATCCCGAGTATGGCCACAATCCCAAACTGGTTCCCGAACCCGAGGAGGTATATCAGAGTGTCCGAGATGGCCATGGTGACAATGGGCACCACAAGGGCGTAGACCCTACCCAACAAGGCACCGGCAAGAAGCGAGACCACCAGCACCGTTTCGAAGTTGGCATACTTGAACAAGAGGATTCTTCCCACGACTCCCACGAGTATCAGCGCCAGGGCGAACGCCATCCTGTCAATGGTCTTCATCCTCGGGTCTCTCGTGAGTTTCATTCCAGAGTTCCTCCGTTCATATCTGGGGGTCCTCCCATCTCCATTCGACCCGGTCTCCGTCGGACAGTTCTCTTCTGTCGGATGATATCTCCCCGTACTTCTCGTTGACGTAATACTGCCAGAACCTCCCCTGACCGGTCTCCAGGCCATTGATGGAGTCCACGAAGATGGCGTCATACGGTTCCCAGACCGTGCCCTCGATTTCGAATCCGTTCGTTTCTGCACATTCCTCCAGGAGACGATAGACGGTGTTGTTGGTCGTTCTGTCCATTGAGCAATCGACCGTCCAGCCGTCACCGATCAGTCTGATGCTAACGTCCTCGATCTCGCTTCGATGAACCGGTTGTCCAATGATGAAGCCCGCCAATAGGGCCAGACCGAGCATTCCAGCCATCACTATGATACCGAATATGATCGCCTTGTTCCTCTCGCGCATATCCTTCAGGCTCACCGGTTCTCCTCCTGCTTCCCCTTTTGCCTGAGGTTGTAGGCAATTGCACTGCCCACCATGAGCAGAACAAAAGCAAGACCCGCAATAATCATCAGATTGTCCACCTGGTCAGACCCGGAGGCGATGTGGTCTGAAAATGCGTAAACGTGTCCGTTGTCCGAGGCGATGAAGAGATCGCCGTCAGCGATCACCGGTGATGATAGAATGTAGTTCGTGGGTGAAGGCTTGTAGTCCCAGATTGGACTACCATGGGCGGCATCCAGGCAATAGATCTGTCCCTCGAGCTCATTCGTGGCGAAGTATACCTTCCCGTCCGCAACAACGGGAGAAGATTGTATCGGACCTTCCACCTCGTATTCCCAAAGAAGGGTTCCATCCATCTGGTATGCCAGGAGCTTCCCGGACTGACCGAGCAAACCCGTGCCCACGAACAGTCCATCATCTGACACCGCCGGGGATGAGGTGCTCTCACCGATCTGCTTCTTCCAGTTCAGAGTTCCGTCGGTTCCAACTGAGTACAGGTTTCCATCCCAGCTTGTGAAGAATATGTTCTCATTATTGACGGCCGGGGAGGACATCACCCTCTCGTCCGTATCGAACATCCACAGGAAGCTGCCATTAGTGGCGGACAAGGCCAGCAGGCCGTGCGGAGCGTCGAAGCTCAAGCCGTTGTCAACCGCGGTCCCGGCTATTCCAACGTACAGAACACCATCCTGGATCGCAGGGGATGAAGCGTAGACCGAGGCGGTCTCGTATTCCCATATGATCGAGCCGGTCTCGATGTCCAGTGACACCACGGAGGCGTCTCCGCCAATCTCGTTGAACGTCCCGATGAAGACTTGATGGTTCCACACTTTGGGGGAGGAGGTGATTGATTGACGCCAGGGGTTGGGCTGGACCATGGTTTTCCACACAACGTTCCCATTCTCCGCATCCAGACAGTAGACCCTTCCGTCCGCTGCCCCGATCAGAACCTTCCCGTCGTACAAGGCCGGGGAGGACATGCCCTTGATGGTGAGTTTGCTCCAGATCACCTCGCCGGTCTCCTGGTCCAGTGCATGGAAGCCGTTGGTTCCTGTGATGAAGACCTTTCCCCACCCGACAGCAGCAGATGAATCGATTTCGAGCTTCTGGGAGTCAAAGTCCCATTTCACCTTCCCCCTTTCGGGAGCCACGCTCGTTGAACTGCCCTGGTTGTTGAGAGTGTTTCTGAACATGATGCTGGGATGATCGTTCTCCGGAGTGGGAACCGGCAAGGGACTTGACCAGTCAGGATAGTCCATCTCACAGTAAAGCGCAATGGATTCCCCATCTTCCAACAGATAATCGCTCTGACCAACAGGAGCCATGCCCCATGTCACGTTCTCCGAGTCCCAGAAGTAGAAATGCCAATAGTGTGGAAGCGAACAGTCCCCCTCGCCTATCTTCTTGATCATGACACCAAATGAGAACCACTCCACCTCCATTTCCAGGCCCAGTTCTTCCACCGCTCTCTCAGTGAAGCTGAACGCTGTCTTGTTCTCGCCTATCTCCAGCTCCGCCCAGTAGTACTCCCCGTTGCCCATGTCGATGAGAAGGGATGCCTCCTCCGTGGACGCCACTCCCGGCATTGGCTGAAGAGAGAATGCCAACATTGCTGCGACGCCCAGAGTGACCAAAGTTCCGATGAGTCTCTTCGTGTTCATGTTTCCCCTGTCCCCAAGTATAGTAAACTTTATCTACTTTTCAAGTATACTTGAATGCAGTAAAATAGACTTGTAATTACTTAAACCTTCGTCTATGGCCGGTGTGGCAAATGAAACTGTTGCGCGATCTGAAGGAGACGACCAGGCTCCTGATACTCCTGGAGATAGTGAATGCACGGCCCAGGGCACTGCAGGCGATATCCTCCAAACTGGGCATAACGGTCCAGGGCATGTCCGATTACGTCAGGGGCATGACGGAAGAGGGGTTGGTCAAGAAGATAAGCGGAGAGTATCGGGCCACTAGGAAAGGCGTTGAGCTGTTGGAGAGTCGGATGCTCGAACTCAAGGACTTCGTGGACTCGTCCATAAAGCAGCTTGAGATAATCGATGTTTGCGGAGCCATTGCTGGAAATGATGTCAGGAGGGATGACGAGGTCGGACTCTTCATGGAGGATGGGGTGCTCGTTGCATACTCTGGAAAGGAGTCTCCGTCCAAGGGCCTTGCGATGACGGATTCCCGGAAAGGAGAGGATGTGGCCGTGAAGGATCCGAGCGGGATGGTGTCACTCAAGTCTGGCAGGATAACGGTCCTTCAGATTCCCTCTCTTCAAGATGGAGGAACACACAAGGTCTCAATCACGGACGCAAGAAAGGTGCTCAAAGGACTTCAGTACGACCGAGTGGCCATTATGGACGTTGTCTCCCGTGCCTTGCTGAACGCACTGGACATTATGCCGGACTTCGATTTCGCTCCCCTTCCATCTTCCTTTGAAGCCGCGCAGAAGGGCATGGACGTGGTTATCATCGCCTCTGGAGAGACGGTGCCCGTGGTCATTTCGGAATTGGAGGCAGAGAACAGAAGGCTGGAGGACCCGATCCAGTACGAAGTGAAGACCTTGGCTTAGACTTTGGACTCGTGAACAGTGCACAAAAGGTTTTATTATACATCATAATCTGTTCATCGTGGTCTTATGAAAGCTGTTATTCTGGCTGCTGGAAAGGGTACTAGGCTCGACCCGTTCACGGTATCGCAACCCAAGGTCATGATAGACGTGGCCAATCGCCCCATCCTGGAATATGTGGTGGAGTCACTGGTCAAGAACGCCATCAGGGATATCGTCATGGTCGTCGGCTACAAGAAGGAGAAGATCATGAGCCACTTCGAGGATGGAGGAGATTTCGACGCGCACATTGAATACGTTACGCAGGACAAGCAGCTGGGGACCGCACACGCTCTGTTCTTTGCAAAGAACCTGATGGATGAAGAGTTCATCATGCTCCCAGGGGACAACATCATAGACCCCACAACCATCGCTGACCTGCTAGAGAAGAAAAAGGGCATATCCATAGTCATCACCGAGAGCGAACATCCTTCGAAGTACGGCGTTGTGGGTCTCTCCAAGGGCGTCATCAAGGAGTATGTGGAGAAGCCAGTCGAGGAAGCCGGCAATCTCATCAGCACCGCGATCTGCAGTTTCGAACCTTCAATATTCGACACTTTGGCTCCTCTGATGGACGAGGGGAAGTACGATATTACCGATCTGATACAGACCGTGGTCGCCAAGGAGACCGTGCAGGGCATCTTCACTTCCGGGATGTGGGCGGACGCGGTCTATCCGTGGGACCTGCTGAAGGTCAACTCACTGGCGCTCAACAGGATAACGGGGGAGAAGGCCGGAACGGTGGAGAGGGGCGCTACCATTAACGGGCCAGTCTCGGTTGGGGAAGGTTCGGTCATCAAGTCAGGCAGCTACATCGCAGGGCCAGTCGTGATAGGGAAAGGTTGTGAGATTGGGCCAAATGTCACCATCAACCCGTCCACCAGCATAGGTCACAACGTCAGGATCGCGCCCTTCAGCCTGGTCGAGCACAGCGTCGTGATGAGCGACACAAGTCTCGGGCCGCATTCATACCTCTCAAACTCGGTCATCGGACCTGGATGCCAGTTCTCTTCAAGGTTCACCGCCAGCAGCGGACCGACCATTTTCATTCTGGAAGGAGAGCAGCATGAACTAGCGAGCGTGGGCACGTTCATAGGAGAGGATTCTGTCATGGACAGCGGTGTGGTGGCGGAGCCTGGTTCCATAATAGGAGCCAGTTCCAGGGTTCAATCCCAGGCCGTTCTGAGCGGGAAGCTTCCCAACAAGAGCATAGTGATCTAGCATGTGTGGCATTGTAGGGTACACGGGTCATCGAAGGGCCCAACCGATTCTTCTCAACTCCCTCAAAAAGCTGGAGTACAGAGGATACGATTCTGCAGGGATAGCGATCATTGACAAAGAGATGGTCATCCACAAGGACAAGGGCGAGATCGCCGTATTGGAGGGACACCTTCCAAAGATCGAAGGCTCTGTCGGGATTGCTCATACCAGGTGGGCGACGCACGGCAAGCCAAACCAGACCAACGCACACCCGTTCACGGACTGCAAGAAGAGGATTGCGCTGATCCACAACGGCATCGTGGAGAACTATCTCGACATTAAGGAGAAGCTGCTGGAAGAAGGCCACGAGTTCAAATCTGACACGGACACCGAGGTCGTCGTCCATCTCTTGGAGAAGTACTACGAGGGAGATCTGGAGAAGGCCATGCTGAAGACCCTCAAGGAGATCGAGGGATCCTATGCGTTCGTGGCCATCAGCGTCGAGGAGAAGGATAAGATAGTCGTCGCCAGGAAAGAGAGCCCGTTGATCTTGGGCAAGGGGAACGACGAGAACTTCATCGCTTCGGACATTCCAGCATTGCTGAAGGAGACCAATAGGGTCACTAACCTGCACGACGGAGAAGTGGCCACCATCACACCCACGTCAATAAGGGTCGTCGATTTGGAAGGCAACGAGGTCGCCAAGGAATGGAAGACGATCAACTGGAACACCGAGGACGCTGAACGTGGCGGCTACGAACACTTCATGTTGAAAGAGATATATGAAGCGCCAAGCACAATCCACAATACGATTCTAGGCAGGGTGTCCGCTCTGGACCTGGGTCCTCCGTTGGGTGACGATTTTTCGGCCATCAAGATGGTCGCATGCGGGACCTCCTTCTACGCCACCATGGCGGGGAAGTACATTCTTGAGGAGATCGCAGGGATTCCCACCACAGTTGAATTGGCATCCGAATATAGGTACTCCTCCCGGGCCCACGAGAGACCTTTGACGATTCTTATCAGCCAGAGCGGGGAGACGCTGGACACACTGGGGGCCGCCAGAGAGGCGAAGCAGAGGGGATGTCCTCTCCTGGCCATCACCAACTACATGGGCAGTTCACTGGCAAGGACGGTCGGAGAGAGCAGGGTCTTCTATACTAGAGCAGGGATAGAGATCGGGGTCGCCGCCACCAAGACATTTGTCGCCCAGCTCATCGCTCTTTATCTCATTGCCCTTCAACTGGCTCAGGAGAGACACACCAAGAACTCGGACGAGATCAGAAGGATGCTGGATGAGATGCGTACTTTGCCCAGGGTCGCATGGAAGGTCCTGGGAAAGGGTCCGGAGATACGTGAACTCGCGGAGAAGTACCACGACGTGAAGGACGCTTTCATTCTGGGTCGAGGATTGAACTACCCGATCGCACTGGAAGGCGCATTGAAATTGAAGGAGATCTCTTACATTCATGCAGAAGGGTTCGCCGCTGGAGAACTGAAACACGGACCCCTGGCCTTGATGTCGGAGGAAGCCGTCGTTCTGGCGGTAGCGGTACAGGACCACACATACAAGAAGATCCTCGGCAACATCCGGGAGGTCAACGCCAGAGGTTCTCCCGTCATCGGCATTGGATACGAGGGCGACGATAACCTGCGGAAGTTCGTGGATGACCTGATTCTTCTCCCGAAGGTCTCAAACATATTCTCTGCCATCCCCGTTGTCCTGGCCTTCCAGCTCTTCGCTTACTACGTCGCCAAGGAGAGAGGGTGCGAGATTGACAAGCCCAGACATTTGGCGAAAACGGTAACGGTCGAATAGAAAACGTTATCTCATATCTGTTTTATCAGTGCCCAATGGTGAAAAGGCCGAGAGGAACGAGGGACTTCTCCCCCGAAGAGATGGAGAAGAGGCGTTACGTCGAGGACGTCATACGAAAGGTCAGCGACAGCTTTGGCTTCCGGGAGATATCCACCCCCACCTTCGAGAGCTCCGAGCTCTTCATCATGCGCTCCGGCCCGGAAGTGGTCGACCAGATGTATGTGTTCAAGGACAAGGGCGACAGGGAACTGGCCTTGCGTCCCGAATTGACCGCGTCCGTGATGAGGTTCTTCGTGGAGAAGTTAAAGAACTACCCAAAGCCGCTGAAGATCTACTATTTGGGTCCGTGTTTCAGGTATGAGAGGCCTCAGAAGGGTCGATACCGGGAGTTCTTCCAGTACGGTGCGGAACTCGTGGGCGGCGGTGTTCTCGATTCGGATGTGGAGATAATCAACCTTGCGATTAATGTCGTTAAGCGGCTCGGGATCAAGAGCTTCCAGCTGAGGCTGGGCAACATCGGGATTCTTAGGAAGTTGCTCGAAGGTTCTTCGGACGTGAACGAGTGCTTGAAGTTCATCACAACAGAGAAGTTCGATGATCTGAGCGGTCGCTTGGCGGCGGACGGTCTCTCAGACAAAGAGGACACGATACTATCACTGGCTAAGTTGAAGGGACCGGATGTGCTCCAGCAGGTCAAGGAAATCGTTGGGGATGATGCCCCTGAAGAAGTGGAATACATGGAGACTCTCGGGGAGGCCCTGAAGGGCTACGTTACGGACGACATCCAATTCGAGCCAGCAATGGTCAGAGGCCTGGACTATTATACGGGAATGGTGTTCGAGGTCGACTGCTGGGAGCTGGGTGCGGAGAGGCAGATATGCGGTGGAGGTTCCTATTCATTGGCGGACGTTCTGGGCGGCGAAGCGATCTTCTCCACTGGATTCGCGTTCGGCCTTGACCGGATGGTCCTCGTGTTGGAGGAGGAAGAGTTCTCATTCCCCAGCAAGGCGGTTGAGGTTTATGTGATCCCCATCGGTGAAGCGATGAGGGAAAATGCAAGGGGCGTACTGAAGAGCCTCAGGGAGAACGGCATCTCATCGGACATGGACCTGATCGGCAGGGGTCCCTCCAAGAACCTGGACTATGCCAATTCGTTAGGTGCTGAGAAAGTTGTTTTCGTCGGAGAAGATGAGTGGTCGAAGAGCTCAGTGAGCGTCAAGAACATGGAAACCGGGGAACAGAAGGACGTGCTGGTGGATCAGCTCGTTGATGTTCTATCCAAGTGAAAAGGGAACTGGCGCCCCCAACGGAATTTGAATCCGTGTCCCGAGCTCGACAGGCTCGGATGATAGGCCACTACACCATGGGGGCGGATTTGCGGGTTATGGGCTAACGGATTAGATAACCTTTGCGATATATAGAATCTTGTGGATTGAGATTCCTGATGATCATTCCGGGGGTGAGAGAACCTCATGCCCTTCAGGCATCTTGAGCTCCCGGTAGGCGTATATCATCACTATCAGGCCGAAGATCGCCAGAAGTGTTGCGAACATGGGGATGAATGTGTCATAAAGGGGGTTGCCGCAGGAGTAGCAGCCTAATAATATCGTGTCCTCTAGGGTCCCGGTTCTTATCATCCATACGTACAACATCATCAACACAGAAAGCACGATCATGCTCAGAGAGAACGAAAAGAGGATCTTGAACCTGGTCAACCCTGGATGGAGTATCTGCCTTGCTTTCCTGCTCAGGGAGTAGTACTTCCACTTCCTGCCCTCGTCCGCCTTCCTCACCAACTGCGTCGATTCGAGTTTGGCCAGGTGTTCCTTCAGGGTGGGCTTCGAAAGTTCCAGTGCTCGGGACAGATCGGAAAGTGTCATCTTCTTCTCATCCAATGCTCTGAGAATCCTACCTCTTGCTTCCGAGGACAAAGCCTTCATGCTCTCGGTGTCCAGAGTGACTGATCCCTCTTCCTGCATCCGTCTCCAATCTGAGTTTTGGATATTTAAAGGATTCTGAATTGTTAGTGGGCTGCCTAACGATTTGGCAGTTGTATAATATCCAGTGCACGATAATGTACGATATGTCAGAATATCTGATTGAATCACAGCCTGTAGAAGAGGAATCTCGCAAGGTTTCAAGACGATCTAGACATGTGGTTGTTCTTGCTGGCAAGTCACCTAGCATCCCCATCCAATTCTTCACAATTTGCCTTGTTGGAATCCTTCTGATCATGAGCGGTTTCCTCGCGATTGCCTGGGCTTCTTCTATAGATGATTACGATAAATATGAGTTCATAGAGGACTTGACAGGATGGGGGTGGATTCTCACCCAACTCGGTGGATGGTCTCTGGCACTTGGATTGTTGAGCGCAGGATTCTTGGCCCGTGATATCAGCCAGAACACACGTATGGGTCTCATTGTTTCCTCCTCCCTAATCTTGGGGTTGTTGCTCCTCAGATTAACTCTTTCCACATCTCGTTTCGGGTAGGATATCCGTGCCCTCAATTCACAGATTGTTGAAGAGCAAGGTCAATCCATTGCTACCAGTCGCTCTCGCCATCTCTGTCCTCTTGGTTTCTCTCGCATACTGGGGGGACGCAAGAGAGATAACGGGCAATGCCCAATCCTCATGCGACAAATGGCGCGTCACACCTGGGGGTGGCTATCTTCCGTGGCCATGGAAGTGTGAAACATGTTTTATGGCCGCGAAACCTATGAACCCTATCGACAGCTTCTTCTGCTTTCTAGTCAAAACAAATCTCTTTATCCTTGTAGTTGGGGCACAGGTCTTTGCGAGCGCCTGGCTCGGAAGATACATTGCTCGACGAATATCTCCGTCAAGCATTCAGATGAACGATGGAAAAAGATAACGCCGAGGTTCGGATCACTTCGGCACTTTCTCCCAATCTTCCAAGAACTTCTTCAAACCAACATCAGTAAGCGTGTGCTTCACCATCTTCTCCAAAACACCAGCAGGTACTGTCGCTATGTGGGCACCGATCATCGTTGACTCCACAACATGTACTGGATGCCTAACGCTGGCTACAATCACTTCCGACTCAAAATCATAGTTCTCTATCATCTGGACTATCTCAGAGACTACTTCCATCCCATCTCCGCCCTGGTCATCTATCCTGCCCACGAACGGACTTATGTACGATGCCCCGGCCTTGCATGCCAGCAATGCCTGGTTGCACGAGAAAACAAGGGTTGCATTTGTCCTGATGCCTTCCGCCTTGAGAACCTTGATGGCTTTCAGACCCTCCGGAATTATCGGGACCTTGATGACGATGTTCTTGTGGATCTTGGATATCTCCCTCGCCTCAGCTATCATCCTTTCGGCGTCTGTGGAGACAACCTCCGCACTAATGGGCCCGTCCACTATCGCGCAGATCTCCTTGACGACCTCCTCGAACTTTCTACCCTCCATCGCTATTAGCGTGGGATTTGTGGTAACACCATCGACCACTCCCCAGCCGGCCATCTCCCTGATCTTCTCAACATTCGCGGTATCAAGAAATATCTTCATCCTTCTACCTCCCTTTCCTGCCAATAACGTCATGTGACGCTTCGATTATGTTCTCTGCAGTAAGGCCATACTTCTCCATCAGTTCGTCCGAAGCACCGCTCTGCCCGAACACATCTGGAATGCCCACTCTCTTCATGGGGACGTGAGCGTTCTCCACCAGACACATCGCCACGGCGCTACCCATGCCGACGATCGAGCTGTGTTCCTCAGCGGTCACAACGCCTCCGGTCTCACGGGCAGCTTTCACAATCGTCTTGGTATCAATCGGTTTGATGGTGCTCAGGTCGATCACCCTGGCCGAGATCTTGTGCTTCTTCAGCTCTTCGGCTGCCAGTAGGCATCTGGAGACCATTATTCCGGTTCCGATCAGGCTCACGTCGCTTCCGTCTCTGAGCACTGTTGCCTTGCCGATCTTGAACTTGCCCTTGCTGTTGGTGATCGTGGGTATGTTGGCTCTCCCCATCCTGACGTATACCGGACCGATGTAGTCGGCCACTGCTTTGATTGCCCTGTACGTTTCGGGTGCATCCGCCGGAACTATTACCGTCATATTGGGCAGGGCCCTCATCAATGCCAGGTCTTCCACTATCTGATGGGTCGCCCCGTCACCCCCGACCGTAATGCCAGCGTGTGTAGCGATGATCTTCACATTGAGCTTCGGATATGCGATGGACTGCCTGATCTGGTCGTAGACCCTTCCAGTCCCAAATGCCGCAAACGTGCTAGCGAACGCTGTCTTTCCGCATGCGGCCAGCCCTGCAGCTATGCTCATCATGTTCTGCTCCGCAATCCCCACGTTGAAATGTCTCTCAGGGAAGTCGTTTGCGAAAAGCGATGTCTTCACCGAGGACGACAGGTCCGCGCTCAACACGACTATGTCCTTACGTTTCTTACCGAGCTCCACGAGCGCCTTGGCCCAGTATTCCCTCTGGCTCTCCAGCTTGAAGTCCTTGAGGTTCATGGCTTTCCCCCAAGTTCCTCCATTGCCAGTTCGTACTCCTCCTTGGTTGGCGCCTTACCGTGGAAGCCTACCGCACCCTCCATGTAGCTGACTCCCTTGCCCTTGACCGTGTGCGCAATTATCAGATTGGGTCTGCCTTTCACATCCTTGGATTTCTCCAGCGCCCTCAGTATCTCCTTGAAATTGTGACCATCGATTTCGGTGACGTGCCAGCCGAAGGCCTTCCACTTGTCCGCCAAGGGCTCGACGGACATGATATGTGCCGTCGGACCGTCCAGCTGGAGCATGTTCCTGTCCACTATCGCTGTGAGGTTGTCAACATGGAAATGAGACGCGGCCATCGCGGCCTCCCAGGTCTGCCCGCAGTCCAGTTCACCGTCGCCGATCATGACGTATACGTGGTACAGTTTCCTGTCGAGTCTTGCGGCCAAAGCCATGCCCACTCCCATAGAAAGGCCCTGCCCCTCTGAACCGGTGGATGCCTCAACTCCCGGGCAAGCTCTCATATCAGGATGCCCCTGGAGCCTGCTGCCAAGTTTCCTCAGAGTGTCCAGTTCTTCGACAGGGATGTAACCCTTCTCAGCCAATGTGGCGTACCAAGTCGGACAACCGTGCCCCTTGCTGAGTATGAACCTGTCCCTGTTGGGCCAATCGGGTTTCTTGGGGTCAATGTTCATCACGTGAAAATACAGAGCAACGATGACCTCTACGGCGGAGAGAGAGCCACCTGGATGACCCGAACCAGCGAGGTAGATCATTCGGACGACGTGTTGCCTTATGAGATTCGCTTTTCTTTCCAGTTTGCTGATGAGCCTCTTGTCGTAGACGGCCATGGAAATGCCTCCCCTCCGGCCCAATTCAATAACGGCTGAGGTAATGTTCTTAAACTAATTAAAGGTTGCAAATCGAAAATGACTTTATACGGCGGTCGCATTTTGGACACGATGATTAGAGTAGCACCATCCATACTATCCGCGGACTTCAGCAAGCTCGGTGAAGAGATAAAGGCCATCGAGGACGGCGGGGCAGACCTCGTTCATATCGATGTCATGGACGGCAATTTCGTCCCCAACATTACCATCGGACCCGTAGTAGTAGAGAGCATCAGACCGCTGACCAAGATGCCGTTCGACGTTCATCTGATGGTCCGCAAACCGCAGGACTATGTGGAGGATTTCGTCAATGCTGGCGCCGACATTCTGACCGTTCATGTGGAGTCCGATCACCACCCTCACGAGACCATCAAGCACATACATGATCTTGGGAAGCAGGCTGGAATGGTGTTGAATCCCGGCACGCCTCTCTCTGTTGCTGAAGGTTTCATCAGCGAGATCGAGATGATTCTGATAATGACGGTGAATCCCGGTTTCGGTGGACAGAGCTTCATGCCGGAAGTTGTCCCAAAGATAGCGAAGGCGAAGGAGTTCATCGAGAAGGAAGGTCTTTCGGTGGACTTGGAAGTGGACGGGGGAATAACATCGGAGAACGCCAACGAGGTCGCCTGCGCCGGGGGGAATATCTTGGTTGCAGGTTCTTTTGTTTTCAGAGGAAATCCGAAGGAGAGGATAGCGCGTCTGAAGGACGCCTGCTCAGAATAGAATCGATACCCTTATTATGCTGAAGTTCTCTCACAAGGGTCGCATGGAAAGACGCGGCGAGTTGCTGTTGTTCGTCATAATCACGTTCCTGATACCTGCGTTGCTGGTAATGGTGGACGTGTTCCTGATAACCGACATTATCTTGACGGTCTTCGCCTTCGTATGGATGGGCTTTTGCCTGATAGTTCTGACTCCCACCGTTAGAGGGGATTAGACAGGGTCACAGTCCAAGCATTTTCTTCATCATCAGTGCATCGTCGTCCTTTGCCTTCGTCTCAAGAATCAGCACTATGTCGTACTTCTTCTCCTTGAATACCGATAATCCGGGATCATAGTCTGGTTCCCCCTTTCCCAGATCCAGATGCTCTATCTCCCCTTTGTCGCCGTACTTGATGCAGCTGAGATGGCAGTGCATGATATCGTTGTCCAATTCCTCGTATTTGGAGAACACATATTCGAAGTCCTCTTTCTTCGTCAGCCCTCCACCAAGTCTTGCGTGATGATGGGCCCAATCGACCACAGGGATCGTACCTTCGACATCCTTGCACATCTCCACGACGTCCTCTATGGTCCCCCAAGCGCTCTTCTTGCCCGTCACTTCCAGTCCCAACAGAACGTTCCAGTCCTCTTTCTGGATTCTCCTGAGCATATGCTTGAGCTGTCTCTTGATGTTTCTCTCCACCACTTCCTTCTTCATGCCGTGGTAGAAACCAGGGTGGAAGGCGATGATCGGTGCTTCCATGATGTCGCATAGCTCCGCGACCTTGTATATCCAGATCCGGCTCTTCTTCACTGCCTCCTTGGTTTTCGAGTTTAGGTTGATGTAGTAGGGAGCATGGGCCGAGAGCCTGATGCCGTTCTTCTTCGCTTCTTTGCCAATTATCTCAGCAGTCTCCGGTTTCATATTCACGTGGTAAACGAACTCGACCTCCATGGCGTTGAGCCCTCTTTCTTTGAGGATGCTCATACTCTCTCGGGTCGATTTGGCTCCTAGAGGTATGCCTGCTGGGCCGAGGTAGATCATCGGAATCACAACTCCTGAAATGTGCATAAACCTTTGCTTCGTGGGTCAGTTTTCGCAGAGCCAGATATTTGTGTCCGTATACGCCCACAAAATCCAGAGCTCCAGAGGGGCAATCTTTTTAGGATACCGAGATTCTTTCGGATAGGGGTAGAATGGAGATAATCAGCATTCACGTCGAGAACCCTGAGAACCTGAACCTGGTCATCGGACAAACTCACTTCATAAAGAGCGCGGAGGACCTGTACGAAGCATTCGTCGGGGCGGCACCTTCTATGAAGTTCGGTGTGGCCTTCTGCGAGGCATCCGGTCCGTGTCTGGTCAGAGTGGAGGGGAATGAGGATTCTCTAAAGAACTTGGCGGCCAAGAACGCGATGAACATTGGAGCCGGCCACTCTTTCATAGCCTTCATGAAGGAAGGTTTTCCTCTCAACGTCCTCAACGCGATCAAGAATGTCCCTGAGGTGTGCAACATCTTTGCGGCCACGGCCAATCCTATTGACGTCGTGGTGGCAGAGAACGAGAGGGGCAGGGGGATCATCGGGGTCATCGATGGAGAACGGTCCAAGGGCATCGAGACCGAAGAGGATGTGAAGGACAGGAAGGAGTTCCTCAGGAAGATAGGATACAAGTTGTGAGCATCTTGATGGAAGTGGAAGAAACAGAAGTGCAGGAAGTATCTTCAGAGGAAGAACCCGAGTCCGGTGAACCCTTCGATGTTTCACTCGTTGCCAAAGCCTTGATTCTTTTCGGTCTATCCATACTGGTCATCTACCTTGTCCTCAGGTTCCTGGCCGTTACGACCTACGCCGATTCCATGTGGATGGCCACCTCAGTGCTCCAACCCGGGGCCTTCGAGGGCGTGATTGCCGTTGTGGTCATTTTCATCTTCTTCGGGGCTATCGCTTTTCTTATACACATACAGTTCATGAAGCTGGCCCTCATCGCCGAGGATGTGTTGGGAGCTGAAGGTGCAGAGTTCTTGTCTGAGGAAGAAGTGGCAGGGTCAGACCTGAACGGGCCATGATGTTTCGAACTTCGGAAACTACTACTATTATAATATTGTCGCAAGAATTGAATCATCATAACATTTTCACATTCATAATTATCAAATAATATACTGAAACGAAAAGAATCTTATACACATCATTCATAAATCGGAGACTAAGAAAACACATTTTCCCCAACGGAGGTCCCAACTTGCAGGCTACAATCCTCGAGGAGGCACAAGAAGATAATGGGTCGGTGGAGAGTTTCATATCTCCACTTGGAATAGATGTGGATGACGCCAAGATAATCAGGTTCACCTACAACAATCCAAGGTCAATGCCGACCGTCTGCAGTATACTGGGAATCCCCATCGCGGAATGCCACAGGCGGATGAAGAAGCTTATCTTGCTGGGACTGATAAGGCGCTTTCGGGTCTCTTCCTCACTCTCAACGTCGAACAATAGAGAAAAAGTGTTCTACTCGGCCAACACGGATAAGGTTGAGGTAATAACCGTTGACAACAAGACTCGGGTCAGCCTGAAGAAGGTTAGCGTTCCCGATGGGTCCATCTTCCAGTTCGCCTAGGGCTGTCTGCCCTATCTGGATTCACATTTTGCGAATCAAGAGAGTTCATTCAATGCCTACGGGCTCTCATCCTTCTGTTCTTCAGGAAATCCCTGAACGATCCCGTAGACGTTGCCATCACTGTCCTTGATATGGGCGTACCACCCTACTTCAGGGATCTCGGTCTTGGGAACGTCAATCTCCGCTCCCAGTTCCAGTGCCTTCTGAAGGTACGGCTCAATCTCATCCACATCCACATACACATAAGGTGATTTGCCGGGTTCTACTTTCTCAGCCTTCAATATCCCTCCGCCAACCCCTTTGGGTGTTTTGTAGATCATGTATTCCTCTCCCCAAGATTCGAACTCCCATCCGAACAGTCCTGAGAGCAGGTCCTTGGTCCTTTCGAGGTCAGTGGTCGTCCATTCTATGTGACAGAATGCGTTCTTGGTCATATTCTACCTCCAATCCCCTCATCTGATGTGCATATATATAATCTATATGAGGGGATGTGTGAAACTACTTCCGGATATAGAAACTTAACCCAGATAATAAGCCAGTCCAGCTATGATCATGAATGTCACAGTGTGGGCAACCTCTCGGTATCCAACCTGACGGACCTGCAGCGTTTTCTCGTACCTATGTGCCACGGTCCAGAGGGCCTTGATCGTCACTGGAATGAAGGTTATTGGGGCAAAAGGCGGAAGTACCGGAATCACTGTAGAACCCACCACCACCATAGCCAGTGCAAGAAGATGATAGAATATCGATGGATATCCGTGTCTCATTCGCTCCCCGACAGGTCCTTGGGTGGCCTTCTTCGACCTCACAAGGTACCGAACGTGGTAAACGCTTCCCGAGAAGAAGAGAAGACAGAGGACGTACAGGCCCCCGGTCTGGATCGAGAGGTCACCCGAACCAACCAACTCGGCTGCCGGAGCTGCCAGGGTGAGCCCCACCATGCCTGCGATCTCGCCTCCTGCAGTGAACTCCTTCTTCTGTTTGCTCAAGATCAGAGTGAGGACCCCGATGATCAAGGCAAGAAGTGCGATTTGCAGGATATCCCATAACCCGGCCACGAAAACAAGGTAGGCTCCTCCCCCAAGGGCGATAAGGGAATAGAACGCAGACCATCCGAGTGCTCCTGTCCTCATTCTCCCATCTTTGGAAGGACGCAGACCGACATTCCAAGCATGTCTCGCCA
The DNA here is from genome assembly GCA_030593295.1 of Methanomassiliicoccales archaeon. Taxonomy (GTDB): domain Archaea; phylum Thermoplasmatota; class Thermoplasmata; order RBG-16-68-12; family SOIM01; genus JAGLME01. Next base: position 16,726 of record JAUVHO010000024.1, read on the forward strand.
TGTAACCGAATATGACCGAGATCAACAGCACAATGCCGTTCAGACCGAAGCTGCCGCCGACGAAGGTGCCCAGGATGAAACAGGCGATCAGAATCGACCAGGCCCCGTGCTGCTTGGGAAAAGTAGATGATAACGCTCTGCGCCACTCGCTATCTGAGGACAAAGCTCATCACTTCAGCTTGTGGCCTACGCTCCAAAGGTGATTCACCAGGTCCTCGCACCATTTCATGAACTGAGGGTCATCGGACGCGAATGCCTTTGACGTGTCGGGTTCCAGCTTCTCATTGGGAAAGAACAGCATTGCCTCGCTGCCTGTCACCACGGTCATTGCAGGGATCTTTGGAACCGTTCTCCACAGCTCTGGTATGGTCGCCTCGAATGATTGTGGAGGCTTGAACGTCTGGTCTATTATGATCCTGAAGTCCGCTCCCTGCGAGATCTTCTCTCTGATCACCGGCACGACATCCAACATCACCTCATTGGTCACCGCCCAAACGCGTCCCTCGGACCGCTTTATCACCCTCTCCACTCGCTGGATGTTGGACACGCTGCCGTCCATTCGTTTGCTCTCCGCCAGCTCTCCGAGGCGGGAAATGAGATTCGATGGAAGAAGCGAGAGTTCGTGGTCCTGGAAGAAATCCGAGTGCTTTGATACGAATTCCATGTCTGCCAGCGTGCTCAAGGCGAGATGTCCGAGTGGGCTGGCGCGGTACCTCCCATCACCTTCCTTGTCCACGAACTTGAAGTTGCAGAGACGCTCGACGTTCACCCTGGTCTCCTCGATGCTCGCGCCCACTTTCTGGGCTATGCTCTCCACAGGTCCCGGTTCAGCGGCTATAGTCCGCAGGATATTCATTCTGATAGGGTTCGCCAGTTCTAGAAGCAGGTTGTTAGACATTCTCCTCTACCCCCATGAGCATATTGAGGTTCTTTGGCAGGAAAGCGACAAGCTCGTATTTGGTGTTTTTGTCTTGTCTGACTCGGTTCAATTGATTGTGAACATGCATGTGATCAGAGATCCAGTTTGTCCACCCAACTAGGAACCCTTCTGTCCTCTCCACCATCGTACTTCGGCCAGACCGGTTTTATGTCGATCACTGGAGAACCATCTATCGCGTCCAGGCCTTTCACTCTTATCTTGTTCCCTTCGTGTCCAAGCAACTTCACCGTCGAGATCGCGATCGGGTTGGGTCTCTGGGGGCACCTGCAGGCAAAGATGCCCACAACCGGCACATCCGGGTTGCCCTGAGGGCGGTGATGAAGGTTACACTCGTCAACCCGGTCCATCCAGAATACCACTATCACATGAGAGTACTTGGTTATGTCATCCAGACCGCCGGCGTAGTCCTCGTCCATCACTATCTCGGTGATCTCGTCGTCAAAGCCGCCGAACTGGGGCTCCTTGATGCTGTTCCTCGCCACCCCGATTGGTTTGAGCGTGATTTCATCCACGTTGCCCACTATTCTATAATACCGTTATAAAACTGTTGTGGAAGGTTCGGAGTTGTTCTGTCTACTGGACTTCATCCTGCTCTTTCTTCCTTCTTCTCCACAGGAGCAGAGCCAGCCCAAGTATCACTGCGACAATAATAATGATGACAATATAGAGAAGAATGGCGCCGGTGGGCCCCGTCGGGCTCAGTGAATCAGTGTCAGTTGTGAATTCGATCGAATCTTCCCATGAGTTGCCGGCCTTGTCAACCGCCTTCACGGTCACCTTGTGCGTGCCATCGTCAAGGTCTAAGAATTCCCGGTATGAAATCAGATCAGTTCTCGAAAACTCACCATCGTCGATTTTGGCCTCGTAGTGGTCCATACCAGACATCGCATCCGAACCCGTCCATTGGACCCTTGCGTTTGACGTTGTCAGGATTCCGTCCCCGTCCGGATCGAGCAGGAAGATCGTGTCGATATTCGGTGCTGTGGTGTCTATCCTGACCTCCAGCGTTCTGATGGACTCAGCATTCCCGGCCTGGTCAACCGAGTAGAACTGCACTAAGAACTCTCCATCATTCATTAGCACGACCACGTCCGAGTAGTCTAGCCAGGACCCTCCTCCTATCCTGTACATCGTTGCATGGATGCCGCTGGTCATGTCAGAACCCGTCAATGCGACCGTGACGTCTCCCGTGTGCCAATCGTTCGTTCCTTCATTGCCAGATGGGGAAGCATCCGTGATCGGTGATGCAGAGTCTATTTTGACCGCGACTGATGTGACGCTCCCTTCATTGCTCGCGTTATCCACTGAATAGTACTCCAAGGAGTGAGTCCCATCGGAGGTTATCGAGAATGAGCCTGAATACGTCTTCCATGTTCCGCCATCGATTCTGTATCTGGTCTCGCCGACCCCGCTCGTTACGTCGGTGCTGGTAAGAGATATTGTCACTCCGTCTGTGAACCACCCGCCAGATCCTGCCGGACCCGTGATTCCTTCGTTCGTCATCGGTTCCACTGTATCTATCATCACCTGAAATGTCTGTGTAAGTTCGATGTTACCTGCAACATCCACCGAGAAGTCCTCTATCGTGTGCCATCCCTCACCGCTGATCAAGAATGAACCCACGTAGGTCTGCCAGGCCTGCCCATCCACCCTGTATTGAATGTCCGAAACCCCGCTGACCACATCTGTACCCACAAGGTCGAAGGTGACGTTGCTGGTGAACCATCCCATTGTGCCCATGGTCCCTGACGGCGTGGAGCCAGTGCTCGGAGTTTCCATGTCTATGCAAACCAGTACCGCGTTCATGCCTTCCACATTGCCAGCATAGTCTCCCGAGTAGAATTCCACGTCGTGCAACCCGTTCCCGGTCACTTGGAAGGGTCCGACGTAGTCCAACCAGGTTCCCCCGTTTATCCTGTATTTGGTAACATTGACCCCGCTTGCGGAATCCTGTGGATTCAGAGTGATGTCTACGGACGACAGATACCAGTTGTTGTTGCCCAGCGTACCAGAGAGTGTCCTGCCTGTGAATGGGTCGGTTGCATCTATCCTCACATCGAAGGAGTCCATGCCCTCGGTGTTCCCGGCGATATCTACGGAGTAATACGATATTGAATGCGTCCAATCTCCGCTCACATTGAACGGGCCCACGTAGGTCTGGAACGGCCCTCCGTCAACGCTGAACTTGGTCTCGAGTATGCCGCTTACGATATCGGTTGCCGACAATGTGACCGCCACCTCGCTGGTGTAGTATCCATTCACACCCAACGATCCTGCCACACCTTCGCTGGTGCTGGGGACCGCCTTGTCTATCTTGACATCTCGGTTCTTGGTTACTTCCACGAGGTCCACGTTATCAACCGAGTGATACTCCAGAGTGATTATCCCGTCACCGTTCACCGGGAATGGGCCCACGTATATCTGCCATCCCCCGCCGTTCAGCTTGTACCTGGTGTACTGCACCCCGCTTGAAGCGTCATTTCCTATCAGAGCAATGGTGACATCTGTTCTGTACCACCCGTTGGTCCCCGATGTGCCGCCGATCATGACAGTCGTGACAGGTGGCGTAGTGTCCACGGTTACGATGTCGGAAGAATAAGTGTCCTCCCAGTTGCCAACGGTGTTCCTGGTCCTGGTCTCTATCGTATGGGTCCCGTCGGGGATCGCAGCGGTGGTGAAAGTGAAACCCTCAGAGGCTTCGTCAAAAGCCCCGTCCATGGCCGTGGTCATCATCCAGGGTCCGCCATCTATCCTGTACTGGACAAGCGTGATGACATTGATGCTCACATCGTTCCCCGCGTTCACCCTGTGCCCGTTGAGCCAGTTGTTGTAGGTCGGATTCTGATTGGTCAATGCGATCTCTTCGGCAGTACCGGTGTAGGTCAGGACGTTGGTGGTGGTCGGGTTCGGCATCTGCGGATCAAGCATTGAATTGGGAATCGTGTCCTCGGGATCCATTATCCCATCTGAGTCGCTGTCCCTCCATCCGACCTGGTGCTTGGTCGGGGTCGACAGACACCACGCACCCGTGTCCATCAGGCAACCCGAATTGTCCTGCTCCAGGATGTTGAGGTAACCGCTCCATTCTCCGGGTCTTGTGTATTCATCGGTGGCGTAGAACATGTGGCCGGTCTCGTGGGCCATCACACTGTCCATGTTGTTTATGCCCCATCCCCCGTTGTCATACGTCATAACCATGAACGGTCCGCCCAGGCCGTATGCGTAGGCTGACACGCCGTCGCTGAACGACCCATCAGCGTCGTTGAGGCTGTCCACTATGAACGCCGTGTATGCCCAGTCCGCTCCGTACGTGTTCCTAACATCGTTGTTCAGGTCGATCGCGTCTTGGAAGTAATCTCCTGAAGTGTAGCCAAGATTGTTGAGTATCTCGCCCACCCATCTGAACTGGTCTCCGTATGATCTCGTTATGGGTTCAAAGCTGGTGTTCTGTTGTCCTAGAGTGTACACGTTGAACTGCAGCCTCCCGTTGGGCATCTGGGCCTCCCACCAGTCCAGACCTGTGTAGATCTCGCTGTACACCTTGTCCATGCGCATCTGGTTCCAGGTCTCGCTGTTTGGATCCACTGCCCCGTTGCTCTCGGGGAAGATGGTCGTAACCGCAACCGTGCCTATCATGTACTCCGCACGGTCCTCAGGACCCGGAGGGTCGTTGGGCATCGGTGGTTCCGGCAGGCCCGAAGGAAACATCGGAGAAGATGTTGGGTCGATGTCGCCGCTCATCTGAGGGACGTGGCTCAGTGAATCTCGCGTCACCGGCGCCGGCAGGACAGAATCCGGGGTGACCTTGTCCGTGACTTCCTCAGATTGGAACCAGATTCCATATCCAGCCGATGCAATCACCGCAAAGACAACCAACAAAGCCCAATGACCCTTCATGTTCTGCTACTTCCCCCTGACCTAAAATGTATGATGTAGATTGTGTTATTCAACCAGTAATATTAGCAAATTCGTAAATATACTTTCTGCATCGATTGACGGAGGCGGGGGACATTCGCAGAATCATGTTCCCTCATCGTTCTGCTCAGGAGCGGTCCAGAGGTCATCAATGTGGGATTCCAGCACCGACTTGAGGCTTGCCAGCACGTCCTTCCACGCCTTCTGGTGCCACTCCCTGGCCTGTGCCCATTCCTCGCCATCGCCCCATCCTATGTGATTGATGATCACCCTGGTCAGTCCGCTGACATCGTGGAACGTGACGAGAACCTTCGTCAATCTAGAAGGGTCGTTCATCAGCTGGGCGAACTGCCCCGGTCCCTTCCAGGTGAAGCTCAACGATGACCCATGCTCGATCTCAGTGAAAACGCATCCCTTCGTGCTCTCATGGTCGTGATTGGCAGGGTCGAAGAACAGCTCGAAAGGTCCCCCCGGACGGGGATCGACATTGGCCTCCGGCGAGAACCAGGATTTGACGCCCTCCGAGGACGTCCAGGCCGACCAGACATCGTTCAGCGGTGCCGACACGACAACCTCCGCTTTGAGATCATCCATATTTCAACCTCGTAACATGATATGTTGCCCATATATTATGATGTGGTGGCTCTCGCCATGATATCCGTAGAAAAAGACATTACCCTGTTTGGGTTTCGTGATTCTGAGCTGACTGGCAGGGTGCTTCATCTTTGAATATGCCTACAGAAGGTCTACGTCACGATGCTTGAGATCGCGAGACCAGAGCGAAGAGTGAAAACACATAATCGCAAGATGTTACTCTTTTCCTGAATCTATTCCCATGTTCATAATTACCATAATGTTCATCCTCTGCTAGTTCGCATAACAACTTCCTAAACCACATGCTAACCTTTAAGTATCCATACTTGGATTAAAAATATGCCCGAGACGTTGAGTCTGAGCGCAAGAGGGGAAGCGAGGGGATTAGATCTATCATCCACTTGTAGAGGCCAGTGGCAGGTTCGCTGCCAAACTTAAGTTTTCAAGTGACCTTCTCATAAGGAGCGCCGAGGTGGGGCGCCATGAGGAAATACCAATAAGTTCTAAGGAGGAGAACATATGAAAATGAAACACAAATATGCGGCAGTTCTAGCATCATTCCTCATGGTGACGATGGCCTTCGCTATCGTCGCTACTGCTGAGGACGACGCTCCAAGCGTGCCAAAGATGTCGGCTCTTGAGAAGCACCTGCTCATGCGACAAGAGCTTGAGCAACAGAAAGCCGAGGGCTTTGCGCCGAACATAGAGAGCATCGAGACAGGCGCCTTCACGTACACCGACGGACCCTATCCGACATTCAATGACGATGGGAGTCCACCCGGAACTGAGCACATGCCATGGGGCAGTGACTATGTGTCTGACCAAAACTACTATCCGCCAACTAATCCTGGCGGTTGGTATTCGCCAGACAACATGGGCGGTGCCGGTGAGTTCTCCGGCGGTGATAGCCATGAGCAGTTCATCATCGGCGATCAGAACGGAAACGGCGTCCTTGAGTGGTTGGCCGGATTCAGCTATAGACCCTTTGGTGAGGACGGCATAGACAACGACGGTGACGGCTGCGTGGACGAGAAGACATACGGTGCGTGGGATGGCCAGACGGGATGCGATCTGATCCCCGACTCGATTACCTACTACGAGACCGGCGGTCTAGTTGACGCCGGTGGCGATGAGGGAGACCTGATCACAAACGTGGATTGGTACTCTGGACTAGATGCTACCGAGATCTACAGGGCATTCGTCACACCGAAGTGGATGGCATACCAGCTTCGAGGGCGTACCAACTATCCTCAAATAGCAGGTGAGTTCATCACCTACTATGCGTCTGAGAGCCAGAACGGTGTGAACGCCAATCCAGAGATGGACAGCGACATGTCCGACCAATACGTCGGAAGCATCGATGCTCGAGGATTCCCCGCTAGACCACCCGTCGACCGCGCCTGCGCTGCTGGGTACAGGCTCTATATGGGCGTTACCTTCCAGCGAGACGATGGTTGGGTGGTCACAAGTTGGGACCTCATGGAGAGCTTCGACGCCCACGACTGGAACGGAGACGGAGATAGAAGCGATAGAATAGCGGCCTACTACGCCATCGATCCTTCTACTGGCAATTGCAGAGACAACGCTGTGAACATCGGTGTTTACGGTGTCTATCAGACCACCAGTGGAGATCTCGTTACTCCTATGTATACGTACGAGAACAACGATGGTCGTGATTGGGACAATGACGGGTCTATGTTCGAGTATCAGAAGATATACCACGAAGTAGAGAGCTCCTGGGCCATGAAGGGTCCAATGTACACCTCGTACACCTTCACGGCAAACGTCCCCGCATGGGGATTCGGATGGAATGCGCTCTATGAGTCTGGCACGTACAGGACATACCCACTGAAGTTCGGAGTTGGCTTCCAGACATACTCCGGTCCACCGTGGATCTATCGATCCTGGCTCGTTCTGACGGAAGAAGAGGACGGCGACCGGTCTACATATCTCCCGCGGTACTACATCGGCTACGGAATGCCAGTGCAGGCGCTTGGTGGCGAGTGCTTCCAGATAGTGAACTATGAATCCCAGCTCTATAATCTGGGCATCCAGCTGATGCCAGGTCGAATGGGCGACGCTAACGGCGACGGGGATTCCGGCGACTTTGCAATCGGATACTACTGTCCTGAGAAATCAGGTGGTGGAGGAAGCTGGATCGTCGAACCGACATCCAAGTTTGCTCAAGGTCTGTACGCAACACCAATGCCCTTCGTGATGGGCGGACAGAATATCTACTACGACGCAGGCGGCGTCGCAGGTGGTCTGGTCATGACACCAGTAACCTTCTACGAAACCTCGCAGCACGATGACATGGACGGAAACCTCGTTCTCAGTGCCGGCAATCCGGGCTGTGGAGCAATGTACTACTGGGTACAGTTGACTAAGCCGGAATTCGAGGTCGTTCCTGGTTCGCTAGACTGGGTCTTCACTGGAGACGTACAGCCTGGCGGCACCGTTATCGGGACGTTCAAACTCTTGAACACCGGCGGGATCAACATAAAGATCAAGGAGGACGGTGGAGTCGAGAACGACATGGGATTCAAGCATCAAGGCCTGAGCGCCAAAGATCAGATCGGACCTGACGGAACGATCGAGCCTCAGGAGACCGCTACTTTCTTCTTCGCCCTGACTGTGTCTGCTGGTGCGCCAATAGGCCCACTTGATGTCAAAATCATCGTGAGCTACGGAGGTGTGACCAAGGAGGGTGTGATCACTCTACCGATCATCCTAAAGATGTTCGGAGATGAACAATCCTGCTACCGGCACAGGCAGAACGCACTCAGAACTCTGAGAGCGTTCGACATGGACGACGACGAAGGTATGCTACACAACCTTGAGCCTGGTGACCTGGTGAACCTCGGTGGTGCACTGATGGGCCCTGAAGATGCTATCCTACTGCTTGTTTCCTGGTTCGAAAATGGTTGCGGGGGCGGCGATGACGTAGAACACGCCCACTCAGCTTCTTCAAGCCTTACCGGTTCGTACGGTATGGGCATGCAGTACTGGGGATTCGCACCCGGCCAGGAAGAAGGCAACGAGGGTAACGGAAACGGTGGCTTGACAGGACAGGACCGCAAGGACGTCTACGGCTTCTAAGCCAAAGTTGTCTAACGCCTAAACCAAAAACCAACCTTCTTCCCTTTTTTCTATATTTTCATTCTTCTCTGGCTTCTTCATTGATAATTACTCCTGACACGCATCAGTAACTAACTTCATAGCTGAAGCTGGGTACTAACATCAGGACAAATCGAGAGTGTGGGGGAGGAGTTCTATTTCTTCACCCTTCGGACAGGCTTCATGAGCTGTACCGCCGGCTCCCCTTCGACCTCATCTTCTTCCGGTCCTTTCGCCTCTTCATGCTCCTTCCACGCATCGACATCCACAACCTCTTCAGGCTTCTCTTCTTCCTCCGTCTCTTTGCCTTCTTCAGAGGTTTCATCCTCCTCAGCCTCGCGCTCCTCGTCCATTTCCTTCCTGACCTCTTCCGCTATCAGTTCATCTTCGTCCGCTTCTCTCTTCCTCCTCCACATGAAGAAGAACATAACGGTCGCGACGACTGCCATCACAACGGCCAGAATGACAAGGATGAGCCAGGTGATATCATCAGCTGCTTCCACTTCAACCTGAACGGTTATCTCATAGCTACCCTGCAGCAGGAGCGTGTCGTATGCCGTCGCGTTGATATTCACACTGCCAGGTCCGTAGCTGCTCGTATCCCATACGTAGCTCCACGTTCCATCCGTCGAGTTGTAGCTGCTCGTTACGTCGATCTGAGATCCACCGCCGATCTGTATCAGAATTGACTGGATGCCTGAGTCATCGAACGCGGTTCCTCTTATGGTCATCTCATCTCCACGTGTTATCGCGAAACCGTTTGGAGGATAGGTGATGGTGACTATCGGTCGATCGATGTCCAACATAGTGGTGAACGACCAGATGTATGGGGAGGTCAACAAGTTGCCGTCAGAGTCGGAGACGTTGGCTATTGTCACGGTGTAGGTCCTTGATGGAAGCAGGTTGTCATCAGGATCGAATGTCAGGGTCTTGGTTGGTGTATCATAGGTCAACTGACCGCCGACAAGGTCGCCGCTCAACTCCTCCCTAACCTCGACATTGCCCAGTGTCAGCGTCGTCTCGTCCATGATATCGTCGAATGTCGCTGTGATGTTGGTATCCTGCTTGACATCATCCTCATCGGAATATGGTGTCGTGTTCACTATGTATGGTGGGATCGGGTCCGGCGTCTTGAGAGTGAACCTGTGGTCATCCTGCGGCGATCCTTCTGGAATTCCATCCTTGTCCCCGTCCAATGGGTTGTTTGCGAGGTCCTTGACTCCGTCAATGTTGTCCCCGGAGATGATTATCGTATACGTTGTGTCGTAGTCCAGCCCTCCGTGGGGGGTGAGAACGAGCGTCCTGCTCGCCGTGTGCCAAACCGAATCTGCAAAGGGTTCCAGCGAGTATGTGCTCATGTTCACCTTGGCAGCTATGCCAGTGGCGAAGGTTGACTCTATCATCTGTTCGTTGAAGGTTATATTTATTACTGAGTTCAGGGGAACGTTGGTCGCTCCGTCCAAGGGGAAGTTGGTGACCACCTGCGGCGGGACATCGTCGATCGCAACCGTCAAGAACTCCCATGAGTAGTCGTCAACCGGGGAACCATCCAGAAAGCTGTTCTGGTTTCCGTCAAGCGTGTTCCCGTTCAGATCTTTGGCTCCTGAAGTCAGGTCTCCGGACAGTGTCATGTTGTATGGAACGCCGTTGAGCAGTGGGATTTTTGGGATGACGGTGAACGTCCTGGCCACGTTGTCGAATGTAGTCACTCCGAAGCTGCCAATCACCAATGGCGTTCCGTCCTCCTTGATGGTGAGCGCTGATTCCACCGAGGTCCAATCCATTATCTTGTTGAACGTAAGGACTATGCTCGCATCCAGAGGTATGTCTGAGCCGGTCGGAGCTCCTATCACGGTTGGCGTGGACTCCATCGAGAATGACCAGACGTGGTCGTCAAAGGGCGGTCCCATCGGAAAACCGTCCTGATTGCCGTCGAGGAAAACACCAACCTCGCTCTTGGCAATTGATGAATCTATAGTGACAGTGTACATCTTGGAGTAATCAAAGGTGAAACCTGAGAACGTGAACGTGTGCCGGTCCGTGGTCCAGCTTGTAGTGAATGAGGTGTTGTCCCAGATTGTGAAGCCATCGGTGATGCTGAACGAGTCTTGAACTGATGTGGCATCCATGGGTACGTTAAAAGCCATCGAAACGTTGGTCTTGACACTGACGTCCATCTCCCCGGCAGATGGTGTTGTCGACCCCACGCTTGGGAGGTTCGCAGTTCTGAACGTCCACCAGAAATCGTCTGTGGGATGCATCTCAGAGACATTGTTCTCGTTGCCGTCCAAGAAGAACCCTTCGGTGTCCCTCGCAATACTGGAATTGAAGCGAGCTTTGTATGTGGTTCCGTAGTTCAAAGGTGCGAACGGACCAAAGGTGAAGTTACGTGTTGCCGCGTCATAAATGGGAAGGCCAACCACAGGCGCACCGGTAGTGAATTCTTCAAGTGTGAACGCGAACTTGAGAGTCGTTTCGTCCATATCCTTGCTGAACTCGGCCCACACGGTGACGTTCGCCAGATGATCGGGGCCTATTGGTCCCCAGTTCCTAACGATGGGCTTGTAGCAGACTGTTACGTTTACCCAGGTGGTATCGATGTCATGATTCCCGGACACGTCTGAAACATCCAAAGTGATCAGGTAACTGCCTGGGAGATCGAATTGATGGATAATGAGCATCCCTTGGAGGAATATGGGGCCAGTTCCATCGTTGAAAGTCCAATTGAAGGTCAAATCGTTGATTGGGTTGTTGTCAGTGGTGCCGCTTCCGTCAAGAGTTACAGACTCCCCAGCACATATGTTGAAGGAAGGTCCGGCCTCAGCCACTGGAGCGGGATCAAAGTCAACGATGACATTCATGGTATCTGTATCGAAGTTGCCAGCTTCGTCTGTCACATTCAACGTAACTACAAAGGTCCCAACCGTCAGGAATCCCGAGTATGTCGGGATCATCCCGTACAAAATCGCTCCGCCGGTTCCATTGGAGAAGAGCCATGTGTAGTTGAGATCATGCGTCTGAGTGAAGTCGTCGTAGGACTGCCCCCCATCGAAGAACACGGTCTCTCCCGGGGCTATTGTCCAATCAGGACCCGCATCAGCAACAGGATCGGTATTGTCAACCAGTCCAATTTGCACACATGAGGTTGTGTTGTCAAATAATCCCACCCAATCAGTGACATTAAGCTCAGCGCAGAAGGTACCCGTCAGGTTGAACCATATTGCGGGTGTGATGGCTTCCGATATGTTGCCCCCCTCGAACGTCTGGACTCCCGTGCCGTTGTCCACGTCGATTACCCACCACATTATGCCCTTGTTATCTGATGAATTTACTCCGCTGAACACAACCTGGGCTGGCGCCAGAAAAGCCGGCACTGGAGGCTGATGGTCGAGAACTGCTACGGGTGGGACCTTGTCCACCACCTCTGTATGGAAAGAGAACACATAGTCATCTACACCTGGACCATTCTGAACTCCGTTCCTGTTTCCGTCCAGGTACTTCCCCCACTTGTCCTGCGATCCTCCGCCTATGTTGACCGTATAATGTCTATCATACTCCAACAGGTACGTGGGTGGGTCGTTCAAGGACAGAGTGAGCAGAGTGCTGCCCTCTTCCCAGGTGAAGTCCGCTGATACACCGGGGGAAACTGGATCATCGTCCTTTACCGTAACAAATGTGCGACTCTCATTCATCGGTTTGGTGAACCATATTCTGACTTTCTCATTGATCAGAACACCCTCTTGACCTGACACGGGGTAGGTTCTCTCTATCATGGGCAGTGTCACGTCCCTGCACATGGTCACGATCACGTCCCGACTCTCGGTCATCAAAGCCTGAGGCGAGGCGCAGCCTATGTCGATGTTCTTCTTGGCCTTGATGGAGTGTGGGGTGAAATAGACCTTATCTCCATCATCGTCTCCAAAGTGGTTGCCGTTCTTGTCCGATTCTATGAACTCAGTGACGATTATCCAGTTCAGCTCACCCTTGTCGTCGGTCAGTAGCGTCCTCGTGTACCCATTCCTGGCGCTCTCGAAATACTCGATGTTCCCAGTGTCCGGCAACGACAAGTTCGTGGTCCCCACTAAGAGGTCGAGATCACCGTCTCCGTTGTAGTCAAGTACGGTGGCTGCCGAGAAACCGCCCAATTGAATCGGGTTCAGACCGGACCTGTTCGTGTAGAAAGGTCCTCCCCAGAGAAGGGTTCCGTTCTCGCAACTCAGATAGAGCCTGACCTGGCCCAAGGATGAGAGTATCAGATCTCGTCTCCCGTCGTCGTTCCAATCCACCACGTGCGGGATCGCGTCAACGAACGTCCTAGCCGGTGTTCCGTCCGTCATCCTAGCTATGTCAGCCGCGGTGAAATTGAGGAAGGATCCAGGGCGTCTTTCGAATATGTTCACCATACCCATTCCGTCTCCGATGACCAGGTCCCAGAAACCATCTAGGTTCCAGTCACCGATGGCCGGTGCTGCCTTGCCGGGTCCGCTTACGTTGACATACCCTAGGAATGTGTCATTCTCATCAACGAGGTTGAAGAAACTGTAGAACTCCAGATCAGCGCCGTTCCTCTTGTACCAGTGGATCCGTCCCCAGCTATCTCCAATGACTACATCCGGTTCTCCGTCAAAATCAAGGTCATACGCGTATGGTCTGGCACCTCCGGGGAGGTCCCCTCTCGACAGAGTGGGCTGTAGCTCGTATGTATTGTCCCCCCGGTTCTTGTACCACTGGACATCCCCGTCGTTCTCACCGACGATGAGATCGTCGAACCCATCTTCGTCCCAATCCACAACTGTTGGCGAAGGACCTGCCGACGTGGCCAGCGGAGCAAAGCCTGAGTCGAGGTGTCCCATGAACGCGAGACCGTCCCTCTCAATCGTTATCGTGGTGTCCGGAACGTAGAATCCGCTGCGGTCCACAACCTTGACATGGAGGTACCACTGCGTTTCCAGTACAGACTCATCATCTCCATAGTACGTCAGGGTCCTGTCGAAGGTCGTGTTGAGTGCTATGGCATGGGCCTTATTGGTGATATTGAAGCTCATGACGTATGCGTCTATCGTGCTGTTGACGATGTAAGGCGTGGAGTTGTCTGCGTACACTCCTATGCCACCAGTGATCAGGCAATCCTCAATGTATGGTTGGGAGTTGCTGGTCGCTTTCACCCCTGAACCGTTCCCTCCCGTCGTGTCGACCCCGAGATTCCCGTCTCCAGCGATTATGACGTTGCTTATGATAGTGGTAGTAGAATTGTTGACGGCATACACACCGCTTCCGCCGTCACCGCCAATGCTTAGATTGGGATCTGTAGCCGCTTCCGCCGCTCCACCCACCCCTCCGATTATTACGTTGTCCAATATGTATCCGGTGGAGTCGTCCAAGTAGATTCCGTGTCCTCCTTGGCCCCCGTAGATATCCATCCCAGGTGAGGCAACGCCCAGTCCGCCAGTTCCTCCACTTATGTTCTTGTTGTTGGTGATCGTGGCATTCGATCTCAGGAGGTATATTCCTACGCCCCCCATCTCTCCCACGCCGGCAGTCCGGTTCCCGTCTCCTCCCTTAATCATGACATTGTTATTGATATCTGGAGAAGAGTCCTTGGCATATATTCCGATGCCGCCCTTGTAGCCCTGTAACGAACCGTGATAGCCAATACCTTGCGGACAGGCATTGTTCGATACCTTCACATCCCCACCAAGGATGTCTGAGAGGTTTCCCTTCAGCGTCAGAGTTCCGTCACCAACGTTCTCAAAGTACTGAACCCTTCCAGACAACTCCCCGACAAGCAGGTCCAGATCACCATCGGCGTTCCAGTCGTCCACATAGGGACAGGCGTAGCCACTCACTCTCAAGGGACTTCCGTCTGCCCATAGATTTCCGGATACTGTGAAATTGAAACTGTCTCCCGGGACGTTATTCCTCTTCCAGAAGTAAACATATCCTTGCGAATCACCGACTATCAGGTCATCCCATGAGTCTCCGTCCCAATCCCCAACTGCGGGTGAAGAGCTCATGCCCGGGGTTCTGATGTTCCACCCGGTTTCGTTGTGTGCCCTTCCATGGGATGAGAAAGTCTCGTCACCGTCGTTAGTGAACAACCAGACAAAACCGTTAATTTCTCCCACGACCAGGTCAGCACCATCATCATTGTTCCAATCCGTCGAGGTAACAGCAGCATTGCCAAATCCGATACTCCCTACCTTTATGGCCTGCGGGGTACCCGACCCCGTGAGGATCTCCACGAACTCCATGACAGGGCTTCCACCAGTGGCAGTTCCCCTGAAGAACCAGACATCCCCGTTCTTGTCACCTATTATCAGATCAAGGACGCCATCTCCATCAAAATCCACCGGGAAAGGAGATGCCCATGGCAAGAGGTAAAGGTCTTTGGTCCCATTCTTCATCTGGATCATCTGGAAGTTATCAGTTCCGTCGTTCCTGTAGTACTTGATGTATCCGCCCAAGCCTCCCACTATAAGGTCCTGATATCCGTCCGAATTCCAGTCCACTGCTCGTGCGTTAACCTCGACCCCGGGGCTGCTCAGGAGCTGTGTCGATGGATCGAAGTATTGCCCAATGGTTCTCATCCAGAGGTATACTCCTGTATCATCGCTGGTGACCAAATCCTCTCTAAGATCCCCATCCCAATCCACCATCCAAGGGACCATGTTGTTGCCGCCCACTATGTCGATTGTGGTAATGCCGTCCGGGGTGTATTGGAGGGGGCCCGAAAAGGTGAATGAGATGTTGCCTACGCCGCCGGGGGGTTCGTTGTTCTCATAGTAATTCACATTCCCCCAGAAATTGCCGACAATGAGATCCTTATCTCCGTCCCCGTTCCAGTCAAGGAAGAACGGCGCGGATTTTGAGCCCGGATTCAGAGGAGTGAACGGACCCTCGGTCACACGTCCCATTCCCGTGAAGACGTTATCACCGTTATTCGTTAGGTAGTAGATGTAGCCACTTAGGGTGGTTCCACAGAACAGATCCATGTCGCCGTCTTGGTCCCAGTCTTCCACAAACGGATTGCAGTATGTACCGATGATGTTGCCTATGGTCGTCACGGGCGTCTCGTTGGTCAGGAGCCCCATATCTTTGAAGAATCCGTTTCCAAGGTTCCGGTAATAGCGCACATTTCCAAAGCCATTGCCAACCAGAAGGTCGTCAAGTCCGTCGTTGTCGATGTCACCCCATCCCGGGTTTGCATAGGAATCAACATCCACGTCAGCTCCCGTGTCCAGTCTCACTCTCCCATCGTCCCTGAAAACGCTCTCGCCTCGGTTCTGGAAGAAACTGACCTTCCCATCCGCGTCCCCCACCAACAGGTCCTTCCCGCTGGCGCTGGCGATCACATTTCGGTAGATGCCAGGCTTGGCTCCGTCATATGTGTAGATGCCGTATTTGTTATTGGTTATCACATTGTCCCTGATCAGCGGTTCACCGCCCCTCACATAGATGCCAGCGATATTGCCGGAAATGGGGTTGTTGTCGATCACCCATGTGTTGGATTCGTTCAATGATATTCCAATCTGGTTATTCAGTATCGCGTTGCTGGTAATGTCCCCACCAGAATCCCTCCTAAGGTAAATGCCTTCAGCGTCGTTGAACGCGATGTAGTTGTTCATAATGTGAGGGTCAGCATTCTCCACGAATATTCCAGGATAGAGCCCGCTTTCCTTGTTGTTATACGCGATAGTATTGTTGACGATATTGGGCGCGGGGCACCCCTCAGATACTTTGCAGTCGAAAATCCTAATCCCGTTCCTCGTGTTGTTTGTGATGAGGTTATGATGTATTGTCGGTCCGGCAGCACGCATCCATATGCCGGCATCGCCGTTCCTTGAGATGTTGTTGTCCCTTACGAGCACGTCTGCGCGTACGTTCAGCACCATCCCCATATCTCTATTGAAGATGATTGAGTTGTTCGAGATCTCTCCTTGGGCGAACAATGCGAGCAGGTGAATGCCATCATCGATGTTGTTCTCAATGCGATTGTCCTTGATGGTAGGATTGACCCTGCTGACGCCGTATATCCCATCGTACATGTTCCATTCTATCGTGTTGTTCTGGATTAGTGGCTCTCCGCCCGCCTCTGCCCAGATCCCGAAATTGTTGTAGTGTAGAGTGCTGTTTCTTATGATGGGACTTGACGCATAGGACAATATCCCCTCTTGGGACATATTGTGGATTTCACAGTTCTCCACTAACATGTTCGAATCCTCAATGTAGAGTCCTGTGGTTCCGTATGCGATCTCCGCGTAGGAAACTCTACTGGCCGTATCGTTGCTGGTGGCGTTGTAATAGATCGTCCCCCAATCACCGGGGAACTCCTTGCCCGACTGAACCCGGGGGTAGACCGTGATGGGCTTTATCGGTGTACCATCCAGAATGAATGTGCCGTTCACGAAGATGTTCAGAGGGCCCAACCTGGGAACTACCTCAAACTGAAGACTCGCTCCCGCCTCAACATAGACGGTGATGTTCTCGGGTATGGTCACGTTGCCAGTGATGAAATGGTTCCCGGTTCCGCTCCAGGTCTCGTTCACAGTGATCGTACCTGAGTGGGTGACCGCCTTCACTTCCCTTGTGGGAAAATCCGTAATAACATATACACTGGTCAGAAGAGAGACCACTATCAGCAAGCTCAATGCCCTTGCCCACGGTTTTGGTATCATTTCGCTCTCCCCCTAGACCCACCAAAAGCGACCCGATGACCAGTATCAGATTGTTTTGCTTGAATATATACCTTTGCTACGTTTCGTATGGTTATTGAGCAACCCAGTGCCAGTGCTACCTCTTCCTTCGGCGCCATACCGTTGCCCAGACAATAAGGGGGATAAAAACCGAAATGGCCATATTATCAAATTCAGGAATGAGCGCGACCATGATCCTACCGGCATCGGTCTCGGACGGGCTCCCGTCGTCCCAGAAGGAAGCACCAGCGGCGAGGATCAATGCCCCGTCGCCTGAGTACTTCCCGGCCGCCAAGGACCATCCGAGGTACTCGCTGTTCTGCGTTCCATCAATGAAGTAATCGGTGGCGTTGTTTGTGCTGATCGGGTCG
>JAUVHO010000044.1 GCA_030593295.1 Methanomassiliicoccales archaeon
CATGCCAGTGTGCTATCAGACTTGATTATCATCAGTGATATTCTTGACCTAACACTATTATCAGTTTGGACACGTGGAACAGGCGCCATGAACCCCTATCGAGCCCAACAGTGCATGGTCCTTTTCAAGGACAAGACGTACGAGGAAGCTTTTGAGAATACGCTCAAGGTGTTCAACGACTACGAGCTGGATGTCACCGAGTGCAATCTGGACGAGGGGACGATCTCGGGGAACATACCGATAAATCCACCTTACGAGTACCTTCGTCTTAGCGCCCAGCTGTTCAGGGGGAACACGACCACTCTTGTCGGTGTTAAAGGGAAAATGGACGCTCCCAATGACGAGGAAAAGAAGCTGGCGAAGTGGATTAGGAAGTTCTATTTTGATTTGAAGGATCTGACTGAAGCGGAGTAGCTAACCTTCTTCTTCCGAGGTCGTTTCGGCTTCTTCCTCCAAAGACGGCTCAATTGACTCCTTTTCTTCCTTGATTCGTCTCTTCTTGAAGAATACGTACAAGAGCATTACCACCACGATTATGATTATTGAAACAGCAGCAGCAACGAACAGCCAATCATCAGGTTCATCTGAGGTGGGATTGTTCACACTTATATCAACATGCACGATCGATGAATAGTGCGCCCCATCATAGGATCTGGCATAGATTGTGTGCCCGCCGTTCTTGAGATCAGTCGTGTTCAACTCTATGCCCCATGAATTGCCCCCGAATGCCAACAGCCAAGCCCCATCGTCTATCCTGATCTCCGTTCTCCATACGGTCCCATCCGAATCCTGCGAGGTTCCCTCGATTGTGAATGTGTCTGAAATTGTCGCCCCAGACATGGGAGAAGTTATGCTCGTGGTCGGGGGCTCATTTCCTGCAGGTGGTGGATTCTCGATGGTCACATATACGTACATTTCGAACGAGTAAGTCGTTCCATCAAAGGAACGTGCATATGCCGTGTGAATGCCATTGGGCACGACAGAAGTATCCCAGTCATAGCTCCAGGAGGTTGCCCCTGTGGCAAGAGTCCAGCCCCCTTCGTCTATCTTGACTTCCACCTTCTCAATTGTACCATCCGAATCCGATGAGGATCCAATTATCGTGTACACGCCTGATACTATTTCTCCCGATTCGGGAACTATGATGCTGCATGTCGGAGGTTGGTTTATCGGAGGTGCGGTGGGCGTTGCGCTGGCTTCGCTTGATCTTGCCCCCTCTCCCATTGCGTTGACTCCAGAAACCTGGTAGTAGTACGGTTGGCCATTCCCGACTTCTGTGTCAGTGTACATGAGGTCAGTCCCGATCTTTGCTAGAAGGACCCTCGCTCCGGTCGAACCCCCCCTGTAGATCACATAATTCGTCACAGGAGAATCACCGTCGGAAGCTGGAGGCTCCCAAGCAAGCATCACTTGTTGGTCACCAGCTTGAGCCTGAAGATTCCTCGGCTCCGACGGGGGCGACGGAATGGGAGGAGCAAAACCCACCGGGCTCATGAGCGGATAATCGTCATTGCTGTTGGAGTCTATCACATAGGGCGAATCCCCTATTCCATCGCTCCCAGGCATATCCTGGTTGGGGCCGCTCATGGCATCGGAACCTGCATAATCGTCCCAGTAGTTCCCTCCTGATGGGTAACCATTATCCCACTCGTTGGCGTCTGCGTTGTCGTAAGGCATTTGGCTGTTATCGATGAAGTTGTTGTGGTAGATTCTGTTGTCAACTGACCCGCGAAGGTATGCGCTGTGCCCCCAATTATCCCACATGGTGTTGTTCCTGATCGTATTGTTTGCCGAATAGTCGATTTGAAAGCCCATGATGTCGTTAGACGAGACATTGTTGTTGATGATGACGTTGTAGTGGGCTTCGTAGAGGTGGATTCCCAACCTGTTCCACCACACGGTGTTGTTGGAAATGGTGTTTTGTGAGGAGAAACCCAGAGTAATTGCGTTGGAAGTGGAGCCTATAGCTTGATTCTCGACCCTTACATCGCTGCAATTGGCGAGGATAATCTGACCCGCACCTGTGGGAACAGAGCCTCCGGCGATGTTCTTCCAATAGTAGATTGGCTTGCTGTTAACGGTGTTCGAAAGATCGATGTTGTGTGTGTTCCACTCCTCAAGGAGCACTCCAGCGATGCTAATTCCATCTTCAATTATGTTGTTGCTAATGGTATTGTTGACGGAAGAAGAGAGTCTGATGCCAAACCAGATGTTTGAGAGTATGTTGTTGTCAACGATCACGTTGTTGTTCGATCTCACAACCAGAATACTCGTTCCGAAGTGAGAGAATATGGTGTTTCCCTCAATCGTGGTGTTGTCGGATGTGATAAGCCAGATGCCGTCCGAATGCTCTGCAGAAATATTGTTGTCCAATATTGTGTTGTTCTCGGAGGAGCTGAAGAGGATACCATTTCCATTGCCGGACGAGTGAATTGTGTTGTTCGCAATGATGTTGTTGTCAGAATACCCTAATTCAACGCTGTCAAACTCATTTGATGCATTGTTGTATGATATGCTGTTGTCAGAGCAGTCAAAGACAAGTGAGATCCCGCTTTCGACGTTCATGTTGACTTCATTGTACCTGACGACGTTCCTGCTTGATCGTTCTAATCTGATACCATCTCTGTTGTTCGAATAGGCGACATTGTTGGTGACCGTGTTGTCATTTGACCGGTCCAGAAGAATCCCATATGCATGATTTGAGGAGACATCATTACTGGATACCGTAACATCAGACGAGAAACCAACTAGGATACCTACTGAAGTCCTGCTGATATCCTGGTTCTCTACAACAACATTGGTTGCGTTCGCCAGTATCACCTGACCCGCGTTCGGAGGAACCGTTCCACCGAGTGCGTTCTTGATGTAGTAAATGGGCCTCAAGTTGACTGTGTTTGACGTATCTATGGTATGGCTGTTCCATTCCTCTATCGATGAACCAGAGATTCGGATACCATCATCTTCCATCATGTTGCCTTCCAGGGTTATGTTGCTGGACATGGAGATGTGGATTCCCGAGCAGCTGGAATCAGAGAAGAAGTTGTTTATGACCAAGCTGTTGGAGGAAAAATAGAAGAAGATGCCATAGTTGTTGTTTGAGGAGATATTGTTATTCGCGATGTAACAGTTGCTCACGTTGTATAGATTGATGCCGCTGTCTGAGATGAACCGTCCACTGTTCGTAATCGTGAACCCAGCAATGCTCACCGAACTTGCGTATATGTCTAGGACATCACCAGCTCCGCTTCCGTCTATCACGGTCGTATTCTTGTCCTCACCGATCAGGGAGAGCGATTTGAGGACTCTGACATTCTCGAAATATGTGCCGCCGTATACGAAAACCTCATCACCTGGGCTGGCTGCATCCACGGCCTGTTGGATGGTCGTGTAGTTCCCCGGCCCGACTCCACCCACGTAGAGAGTTGTTGCCCTCACGTTGGCTGGTAGGACCGTCAAGACCAGGCTGAACAGGCTCACTGAGAACAGGAGAACCGTCACTACGCAGGAAACCTTCCTTAACATCCCCCTACTTCCTCAGAAGAAGAGCCACTTCCAGATTTATAATGATTCCTCTGATAGCCAAACCAACCCCTTCTCGATTACTTTAAATAACCATTCCACAATGAGAACAAAGCAACATGCTGGCCTTGGAGGATTGCGTGATTGAAGCTCATCAATAGGGAGTATTGTAAGGGCTGCCAAATATGTGTCTGGGTGTGCCCCAAGACCGTTTATGACGAAGGCTCTGAGTTTTCTGACATGGGCTATTTGGTCCCGACCGTTGAGAGATACGACGACTGCATCGACCACAACCGGATCAAGAAGGGTTTGAAACAATCTTGCGAGCTGTGCATCCTTTCCTGCCCCGATCAGGCGATAAGGGACGATCTGTACGGTGATGAATGATGGGCGAGGAACTCTTTCTCCAAGGTAACAGGGCGATTGCCGAGGGTGCCTTGTACGCCGGCTGCAATTTCTACGCTGGTTATCCTATCTGCCCTGCCACCGAGATACTGGAGATAATGTCCTCTCGAATGCCCGAGACCGGCGGTACTCTCATCCAGATGGAGGATGAACTATCATCGATCGCGGCCGTCATAGGCGCTTCCTGGGGAGGTGCAAAATCGATGACAGCGACCTCTGGACCTGGCTTCTCATTGATGCAGGAGAACATCGGCTACGCGGTCATCACGGAGACCCCATGCGTAATTGTTGACGTCCAAAGGGGCGGCCCCTCCACCGGACAACCAACCCTACCAGCTCACGGGGACATCATGCAGGCCAGGTGGGGTACTCACGGTTCTCACAGCATCATCGCTCTGGCACCCAGCAACATCAAGGAATGCTACGAGCTCACGGTTGAAGCCTTCAACCTATCAGAACGGTTCAGAACGCCTGTAATCATTCTTTCGGACGGAGAACTAGCCCACATGCGCGAGAGGATCGAGATCACCGAAATGCCGATCGTGAACAGGGAACAGTTCCCCGAAGGCAAGGTATCGTTCCCGGTCGATCCGAACGAAGAGGGCGTCTCACCCTTCCCAGCATTCGGACGGGGTCACAGGACACATGTCACTGGTCTCTCACACACGATAGTCGGTTATCCCAGCGAGGACACCGAGGTCCAGGGCAAGCTCATAGACAGGATCATAGGCAAGATAGAGAACAACAAGGAGACCATCTGCAAGTACGAGGTCATCAACCCCGATGCTAAGCACATGTTAGTCGCATACGGCATACCGGCCAGGAGCGCAAAGGACATCGTCCTGCAGAACGAGGACTTCGGCCTCTTCAGACCATTGACCGTGTGGCCGTTCCCGTCGAAGGCCTTCATTCGGGCGACCGAGGACGTGGAATCGGTGCTCGTGGTGGAGATGAACGAGGGCCAGCTCTTCAGGGAGATCGAGAGGCACGCCTGTCGCGCGGGCATCAAGAGCGTCGGCCTCTGCTCCAAGCTGGATGGTGAGATACCCACGCCGCAGGAGATTCTTGAGTGCCATGCCGGCATGGAGGTGGACCAATGACCCACTTCAAGGTGTACCGGGAGGACCGATGGCCACACATGTTCTGCCCCGGATGCGGCATCGGCACCACCATGTCATGCTTCCAGAGAGCATTCGTGAACCAGGGGAAGGACCTGGACAAGACCGCTTTCGTCTCGGGTATCGGCTGCTCCTCCAGAGTATCCGGCTATGTTTATGCCGACAGCTTGCACACCACTCATGGACGCGGGTTGGCCTACGCCACGGGGCTGAAACTGGCCAACAGGGACCTGGACGTTTTCGTCTTCACCGGTGACGGGGACCTTGGCGCCATAGGCGGTAACCACTTCATCCAGGCCTGCAGGCGGAACATGGACCTCTTTGTGATCTGCGTCAACAACAACAACTTCGGGATGACCGGCGGGCAGGCATCATCCACCACCCTTCACGGTTACACCACATCCACCACTCCCGGCGGAAATCCGGAATACCCGTTCGATCTGGCCAGACTGGCTGCCGCTGCAGGCGCCAATTACGTCGCGAGGTACACTTCGGCACATCCCAAGCAATTGATCAGGGTGATGGAAGAGGGAATGAGCAGGAAAGGGTTCAGGTTCATCGAGGCATGGGTCGCGTGCCCGGTATACTTCGGAAGGTACAACAAGCTCGAGACCCCGGTCGAGCACCTCAAGTGGTTGAAGGAGAACAGCGTCCACATAGAACAGATGAGGGCTGACGGCAAGATCACAGAGGAGGAGATCGACCTTCACGTGGCCGGCAAGATCACCGTCGGGGTGATAAGGGATGCCCAGAGGAAGTCGTACATCGAGTCGATCGAGGGGGGTGATTAGGGATGGACACCATCGAGATCAGGTTGTCGGGTTTTGGCGGTCAAGGTCTGATGGTGGCCAGCGTTGTACTGGCAAGGGCCGCTTCCCTTTATGAGTCCAAGCACGTGGTCCAGAAGGATGACAAGTACAAGAGGGAGGAATCGGGGTTATATGTGGTACAGACCCAGACGTTCGGTTCTGGGGTCAGGGGCGGCGCCACCAAGGCTGAGGTGAAGATCTCGATGAAGGAGATCACCTTTCCTGAGGTCACGATTCCGGATGTTCTGGTCCTAATGTCTGAAGCCTCATTCCTGAAGTTCGGGGAACCGGTCAAGCCCACATCTTTGGTGATCATAGATCCAGATACGGTGAAGAGCCGGCCTGGCGGGGAATACTGCGAGATACCGGCTACGGTTACGGCTTCTGAACTTGGGAACAAGATCGCCGCGAACATGGTGATGCTGGGTGCCGTTGTTGCGATGACGGATGTTGTTGAGATGGATTCTCTGAAGAGCGCGATGAAGGACATGCTTCCTCCCGCGACACATGAGTACAACTCAAAGGCGGTGGAAAAGGGGTTCGAGTTGGGAAACGAGTGTGGAGGAAGGATCCAGGTTGATTGGGGCTGATGCTTGGTCCCTTTTTTCCAGTTCCGTCGTAGGGTTCATATGGAAGTAGAGTGATTTTGACCTTGGATGAGCGATGACTTGGAGGATGGAGGGCCAGAAGATCTAGATGAGATCGAGTTCCCCACTCCTGAGCAAAAAGCACTTCGAAAGAAGGTCATGGTGATTGTCGTCTCGCTAGTCGTTATATTCGCTGGTATTGGTGTTTGGTACTTCCAATTCAGGGCATGGTCAATTGAAGAGGTCGCAACGAAGGTCGTCGGCTCACAGTACGCTCCAGGTTTTGAAGAATCATTGGCAGGAACGACCATAACTGTTGCTGGGAGAGTGACCAAGATCGAATCCCACAACACGACGTTTGGCTTGCTTTCACGTCTCGAGCTGGATGATTTCAACCTTCTCAACCTGGTCGAATGGGACGGTCCATCGGCCAAGGTTGGAGACTCGATATCCCGAAAGGTCCACTTCGAGTGGGGTCGTTTCAATGACGTCCACAGGGTTCTCTCCCCACAGCTTGACTTCCCTGTTTATCTCCCCGCTATCAGCATTCCCACTGTTATGGAGAACGTTGGCTGTATTTCCGGGATATGCCTTGTGCCTCGCGATGATAACGTTTCAGATGCAGTCATCATCGAAGTCTTCCTGAGGTCAGGTGGGGCTTTTCCTCTTGGACTTTTCAACGCCACTCTCGGGAAGGGTGTGAATAGTTGGACCCAGGAGTACATCGACGTAATTAGGAGATACAAGGACAGACCGCCCGTTGACCTTCTGGTTTCTCTGGAAGATGGAACTGGGCAGAACAATAACATGACCTTTGTGGATGCTAACTCAAATGGTATGCTGGACGATCACGACTACTTCGAAACATATCTTGAGCGTCCGAGCGCCGACAGCTCCGTTCTGACGTACCTTCTCACGATTAACGATCTCTATTGGAAGGTTGACAGTCTCCTTGAAGGAGTCTGTTACATCGTCATGACGAATAGGGGAGTCTTCCGCGTCTCAGACTCACCCGAATTCATATCAACTCCTTACCGCTTTGGAAGGTTGCAGGTCGTTTCGGAATACGAGGCCACCAACGGCATCACCACCGAGATTGTCGTCACTGACTTGTGGGGCCCACCATTGGAGATTAATGAGAGTGGATGCAGATTGATGCTCGATTATCCTTCACCGTCATTGGAGTGTTCAACTCTCACTGATGGGAAAGTCGCCTCCAGAGGGAACATCTCAATCACATTCTCAGACATCAATGGGGATGGATTCCTTAATCGGGGAGATTCTTTCGTGGTTGCAGGCCTGGTGAATTGGACAGTATACGCATTGCATGTCACTATCTACCAAGGTACCCAAATCGGCATTCCATGGATAACTGGAATTGGAGTCAAATCAGCCAACATGCCTGTGATCGAATGGAAGAGCCCAGTACCCGTAGATCCACCCAGTAATCACATATTCAAGGTTCAGGTCGAACGGATGTATGGCATTCCCGGCATATCCTTTGATGACCCGGATCGATTGATGGTTGTGGACTTGAAAATGGATGGACTGCCAGTATTCTCAGCATTGAACCTGACGGAAGACTTCAACTACTCATCGAGTGGTATGAACATTACCTTTGAGGATGCAGATGAGAATGCATTCTTCAATAGTGGGGATTACTTTGTCTGCAATTCATCGGTGGCTGCAGATTTTGAGATCGTGCTGGGATATGCTCACCTCGGATGGGAGTGGCCTGTTGTGCTCAATTACTACTGGCCAATTTCTTGGCAAACCAGCTGATTCCTAGTCAACCCCATCTGAGGCCCTGGGTCGGGAGAAGACTTTGAGGAACTTCCTGAACGCCTTCGTGAACTTCTCAATCAGTTCAGGTCTCTTGTATATCATAACCACAACCGGAAGCATCACAGCCAGATACACGGCATGAGCGATCACCCTGATCCACTCCATCTTCACGGTGTACCCGAACATTACTGCGAATATGGACCCAATGGCTCCCTTGTGGTAGAAGATGCTATCCGACGAAATATCAAGCACGTATGCGTTCGCGCCGAGCCATCCAGGGTCCCCACCAGTGACCATAACATATTCGGTCAGTTCATGCAGACCATAGCCCAAAAGTCCCGCAGCCAGAAGTATCAGCAGGATGCTCGTGAAGTAGAAGAACCTGTGGAGGTTGATCTTCATACCCACCTTGAATATGGCAAATGCCAGAACGATTCCAGATATGATCCCGATCGCAGCACCGGCCACGGTACCAGCGACGTCCGTCACTAGGAACGGGGTCAGGAACAGGACCGTCTCAAGCCCCTCTCTGAAGACGACTATGAAAGACAGCGATATCAACGCGATCATTGCGCCGCGTTTCACCGTCACTCCGAGCCTCTCCTCCATCTCTTCCTTGATGTGCCTGCCTTTGAGCGCCATCCAGAATATCATGGATGTCATCACAGCGACCGCTATCAGCGCCGCCACACCTTCGAAAAGGACCTTGCTCGGCTTGTCCAGTGTGCCGTAAGTTGTCCAGATGACAGCACCCAGCCCGAGGCTCACGCCCACAGAGATGTAAACTCCGATCCAGACATAACGCGTAAGATGCTCCCTGCCGGTCCTCGTCAGGTAGGCCAGGATAATGGCCGTTATCAATGAGGCCTCCAGGACTTCCCTGAAGGTTATGAGATACTGCCCTAGCATATTTCCACGGTCCGCTTGCCAAATCAGGCTATCTTTCGGTTAACCGAAATATTTAGTGCTGATTAAGTACTAGAACATCACGAGTTTCTGACATGCACTTCTCAGAATCCTTCTCTGTGTCGGTTCCGCACAACTTATTAATGAACGTGTTCCAATTCTGTGTTTGATGAGCGATGACTTAGAGGATGGAGGGATTCCTGAAGAGGAGATCAAGGAACCTTCTGATAGGGAACCACGTTTGAACAAGAAGATTATGGTCATAGTAGTTGTCATTGTTGTTGTCCTGGCAAGTTTCAGCATCTGGTATTTCCTGTTGCGACCCATACCGATCAGAGATCTGGGCGAGGAGATTGTGGATTGGTATGATCCCCCCTACTTCAATCCCGATCTGGCCGGAAAGAGCTTCACGGTCGGAGGTGAAATCACAGGCTTCCTGCGTGTGAACTCGACCACATTCGGTCCTATGGTTTTTGTCGAGCTCGATGATTATAGAGATCTAAGTTTGGTTGTATGGGGTAAGCGAGATATCAAGATTGGAGACTACATAGTCAGGGATGTTCACTTCGAATGGGGTCATTACAACGATGAAGAAGGAGTCTTCTCGCCACAACTGAATTTCCCCGTTCTTGAGAATGAGTTTCATCTGTACTATCAATCATTAGCATACAGCCAGTTTGGTGGTCTCTACCTTATTCCCAGGGATGACCCATCATCTAATGCCACCATCGTGGCCACTCTTCCCGTTTGGGCGGAAAGCTTTCCTTTGTCGCTATTCAATGCCTCACTCAGGAAGCTCACAGGCAGAAGCTGGCATGTCTATACGTTAAGCTACGAGATTGACTACATGGAGACGCTGGAGCAGCAGACAGGGAATAATGGAACACTCGCATTCATCGACGCGAATTCCGATGGTCTTTTGGATAGAAATGATTACTTCCGGCTCAACCTCTCTCGGCCACTCGAAGACAGTTCAGTTTTCACATACCAACTCTTGGTGAACGGGGGCGTTCTTGGAGCGGGAGTTCTCGAAGGAGAGGCTCATATAGTTATGACAAAAAGAGGGACTCTGGGTTTTCTGGACCTCACCGTGCCAGAAGAGACTGACGTTACCTGGGTTGGAATGAAGATCCTTTCTCAAATCGTGACATCCGGCGGAGTTACCGTGAGTATTGAAGTGAAGAATATGTGGGGTGACCTCCCGTTGGAGGATGCCGAATGCGAGCTCTGGTCTGTAAGCCTGGCTCTGGATTGCCTGACCCTGGACAATGGGGAGGTTATCTCGGAAATGGGCATCAATGTCACATTCCTTGATGAAGACTCAAACGGCATGGTAAGCGAAGGGGATGTATTCGAAATCGAAGGTCTCACCAATCTGGCCAACTACTCATTTCGGGTGAAGAAGAATGATAACAGACTTTCCGGGATTAGCTGGCAGGCTGGACTTGGCGCCACGACTGCGAATGTGCCGATCATAGAATGGTTCGAGTCCGAAATCCTTGATTTCCCCGTCAATCGAAAGTACAAACTTCAGATTGACAGGATGTACGGGATGCCTGGGGTATTCCTGGGCGGCGATTATCAGAGAATGGTGGTTGACATCAAAAAGGATGGATTGTCCGTTCTATCGTTCGAGAACTTGACTGTCGATTTCAATCAGAGCGTTGACGGTCTGAATGTGACCTTTGAGGACGCGGATGACAACGGCTATCTGAATTCCGGGGATTACTTCATTGCTGTTTCTACAAGTTCAGCTGGATTCGAACTGATTCTAGGGTACGTGAATACTTCGAAGTACCGGGATCATGAGCAGCCGCTCATATCCTGGTCGGTCTCATGGCATACGGACTAGAACCTCTTGGGTAGCGACGAGGAACCACTCCTCACCAATCAACACTTCTCCAAAGAAGCCTCATTCTTCTTCGGACAGACATGAAGCGAGTAAGAACATTCGTTCAAGAAGTCCATTCCCAAGACACTGGTAAGAGATGAATCCAGCTCCCTGTCACTGGTTGACGGCAAGACGTCCACAGAATCGAGATGCTCCAAGACGAACCTCCTTCTGTCTTCCACAATTATGAAATCCACATTGCGAAGTCAGAGGGGCTTGACATGACCGGCAAATGTCATTGAAGATCGACCTCTCTTCTTCAGCTTTGACGTGTCTATGCCCAAGTTCTTCGCATCCCCCTGTGATATGGTTGTTACTGACGAGCCCGTGTCAATAAGGAAGCGAATCCTCCGGCCAATGCCGTTGACAAGAATCTGGGATGTCAGATAGATCAGTGTCTTGTCTGGATCGAACTTCGCTGGGATTCTCATCAAAGACCCTTGGTATCTCACTGGTTTGGCAGTAGGTATTTCACTGGTTTCTCAGTTATGTACGTTATCAGGACGGATTTGGGGTCAACACCCATCTCATTCAGCTTGTCATGCAGTCCAGATCGCTCTTCTGAGCTTGAGATTACCTTCCCACGTCTGACTGCAATTACCTTTCTGGGGTATTCCTTTCTCAGAGATTCCTCATGGGAAAGCACCCATTCCCAATCCTTGGTGAACTCCAGCAACAATCGGACTTCCTCCTCCATATCCAATCCCTCTATTCCCACTTCCCCTTTCGCCTTCTGTTGCATAATGCTCAACACCAATAACGCCGTACCGAATTATAACTCTATGTTTTCCGGCAGGCTACTTGAAAACCTCACCCGTCTCCATCGACCAGAACAGCAGGTCCAGAGCGCCCATCTCTATCCCTATCCCCTTGGAGAACTTCCTCATCTTCTTCTCTATCGTGAGATACTTCTTTCCCGTGGGCTGGTTCTTGGGAACCTCCTTCATCACTCCGTACTCCCAAAGGTTCTTCAATATGTGTCTGTCAAGGATCGCCAGATCAAAACCCACACCGATGTTCCTGAGAAAATGGCTCGCCTCCTTGTAGCCCAGACCCTTCACGTTCGTCACGAACCATTCCCTCAATACTCTCGGTTTGGTACCCTTTTGAAGGATCATTTCCAGGTCATAGGCACCTTGACCCACGAACAGGTCTCTTGCACCCACGATCCGTTGCGCCTTTGTGATCCTGAACCTGACACCAGAGATAGCCTCTGCGATCTCTTCCACGTCTCCGTTGAAAAGCAGCCCCTTCTTCTGAAGCTCATTGACCGCC
The DNA here is from genome assembly GCA_030593295.1 of Methanomassiliicoccales archaeon. GTDB lineage: Archaea > Thermoplasmatota > Thermoplasmata > RBG-16-68-12 > SOIM01 > JAGLME01. Next base: position 12,296 of record JAUVHO010000044.1, read on the forward strand.
GCATCGCAGTTCCTGGCTCTCGATTGAGGGGTAAGCAGGCAATAGACCAGCTCCGGGAATAGCACCTTGAACTTCCCCTTCCCGACCTTCTCGAACTCCCTTAGCCTCTTCTCGATGACGTTCTTCCTTTCCTTGTGGGCGGATCTCAGTTCTTCGATGTCACTCATTTCGGTCAACATCGATATTAGCGGTTTCCTATAGAATGCTGACGACTAGCACGATACCCCTCAACTATTTTCGCAACTTTCACCGTCCTTTCTTCCGCTTTCCAGAACGAATAAGACAACCTTTAAGAAGGGTACAGCATTAACACGAGATAGCCAGCGATTTAGGAACCCAGACGGCAACAATTCGCAGGTGAGCGCTTGATAATCCCGGTGTCGATATCCATCGTAATGGCACTGCCCGAGGGCGGTGAGGAGAAGAAGTACTGGCGCAAACCACTTGATTTTCACAAACACAAGGTCCCCATAGGCAAGGTCATCATCATCGCCGAGCGGTGCAAGGCGTGCAAATACTGCATCGAGTTCTGCCCGAAGGGCATACTGGTGGAATCCGAAGAGAGGAACAAGAAGGGATACAAGATCCCCAAGGTCGTGGAGGGAATGGAAGAGGAATGTATCGTCTGCCGCCACTGCGAGGACATATGCCCCGAGTTCGGGATATACATCGAGGAGATAGAGGAGGAAGGGGAGGAAGAAGAAGATGAGACCTAGGGTTCTCACTGGTACCCATTTCATGAACGGCGACTTCGCCGCCGCCGAGGGAGGCCTTGCCGCCGGATGCAAGTTCTTTGCCGGTTATCCGATAACTCCAGCCACCGAGGTCGCCGAGAGGATGGCGGCCAGATTGCCCGAGGTGGGCGGGGTCTACATCCAGATGGAGGACGAGCTGGGTTCGATGGCCGCGATCCTGGGCGCTTCGTGTGCGGGCGTCAGGTCGATGACCGCCACTTCCGGTCCCGGGTTCAGTCTCATGCAGGAGAACATAGGGCTCGGAGCCGTGCTGGAGGTTCCGTGCGTCGTGGTCGACGTCCAAAGGGGCGGACCCAGCACAGGACTTCCAACGCTCGTGAGCCAGCAGGACATGATGCAGGCCAAGTGGGGGTCGCATGGTGACTATCCGATCGTTGCATATTCGCCGGCCTCACCCCAGGAGTGCTTCGATATCACGATACAGGCGTTCAACACCGCCGAGAAATACAGGACACCCGTGCTGGTGATGTCCGACGAGGTCGTTGGGCACATGACGGAGAGGGTGACCATCCCCGAGGAAGAGACGATCAAGATAGTGGACAGGAAACACTACGACGGAGACCCGGCTGAACACCTCCCCTACCGTCCGGATGAGGATCTCATACCCCCCATGGCGCTCGCGGGAGAGGGCTGTAACGTTCACATGACCGGTCTGATCCATGACGAGAGCGGAAGGCCTTTGATCAACGCCGAGACCGAAGCGATACTCGTAGGAAGGCTCCTGGACAAGGTGGGCAAGCACGCAAAGGACATCATCAAATACGAGGAGATCGGGACCGAGGACGCGGTTGTCATCGTGATCGCTTACGGCATAACCGGCCGCATCGCAAACAGGGCGGTGGAGATGGCCAGGAAGGAAGGCATCAAGGCCGGGCTCATCAGACTGATAACCATTTGGCCCTTCCCTGTGGATGACATCAGAAAGCTGGCGGAAGGCGTCAAGACCATTCTGGTACCCGAGATCAACTTCGGCCAGATAGTCCTGGAGGTGGAGAGGGTGGTCGGCGGCCGCGCCGCGGTCGAGAAGGTCACTTACATTCCAGGCACTCTACCTGATCCGGATTCCATGCTCAAGAGGATAAGGGAGGCGGCAAAGTGAGCGACAGCAACCAGGATACGAAGGCCCACCCGATCGATGAATACCTCAGATCCGAGATGCTTCCGCACATCTGGTGCCCTGGATGCGGGATCGGGATAATCCTCAAGGCCTACATCAAGGCGCTGGAGAAGGCCGAGATACCCCTGGAAAAGAGGATAATGGTCTCGGGCATCGGATGCTCGGGCAGGGCGGCAATCTACCTGAACCAGGACTGCTACCACTCCACGCACGGGAGGCCAATACCCTTCGCAACCGGACTGAAGCTCGCAAACCCCGACCTCAACGTGTCCATCATCAGCGGGGACGGGGACCTCTTTGCCATCGGCGGCAACCACTTCATCCACGCTGCCAGGAGGAACATAGACATCAATGTCATCTGCATCAACAACTTCAACTACGGGATGACCGGGGGGCAGTCCGGACCCACTACACCTGTAGATTCGAAGACCGTCACCACCCCTTACGGCAACTTCGAGCAACCGTTCAACCTGCCGCTTCTGGCCTCGTCCAGCGGGGCGACCTACGTGGCCAGGTGGACAACGCTCGACACCAGGAGGCTCAGGGATTCCATGGCCGTGGCCCTCAAGAAGAAGGGGTTCACGTTCATCGAGGTCATTTCGCCGTGCCCGACCGGGTACGGGAGGCCCAACAGGAGGGGAGAGCCGATCGACGAGATGAAGCAGTACCAGGAGATCTGGGATCTGAGGGAGGACAACTGGATAATCCAGGAGGGAGCCGACCCCAGGGAAGCGGAGATAAGGCTCAATGAGAACATAGTCGTGGGCGTCTTCGCCGACATTGACAGACCCACATTCACCGACCTCTTACAGCAGATCGAACCCGTCAGGAAGAGGAGGCTCAGGGAGGTCGTGCGCGAGGATGAGAGGAAGGTGAGGGAATGAGGACCGAGGTCAAGCTCAGCGGGTTCGGAGGCCAGGGGATCATACTCGGCGGTTACATCATCGGCAAGGCTGCCGCCATCTACAGCGACCTGCACGCGGCCATGATCCAGAGCTACGGGCCGGAGGCTAGGGGCGGTGCGTGTTCGTCTGAGGTGGTCATCGAGGACAGGGAGATATCCTACCCATCGGTCGAGAAGCCCGACATCTTCGTTCTCATGTCCCAGGAAGCCTACGAATTATCCAAGCCACTGATAAAAGAGGAGACCCAGGTGCTCGTGGACGAGGATCTGGTCAAGCTGGACGAGGGTCAGGTCGGTCGCATCTCGGCCATCCCGACGCTCAAGTTCGCAGAGGAACTCGGCAGGAAGATAGTCGCAAACATCGTGATGCTGGGCTTCTTCACCTCTGTCACTGAACTCTTCACCAAGGATGCCATGAAGGAGGCGGTCCTCAGCACCGTTCCGGAGCACACCAGAGAATTGAACGAGAAAGCCTTC
>JAUVHO010000056.1 GCA_030593295.1 Methanomassiliicoccales archaeon
GGCTACTACCCGCTCTCCTTCCTCAAAACATCTCTAGTACTCGCAGTGGCGACCCCAACGCCCTCCGCGAGCTTATCCACGCTCTCCCTGCTCATGGCGACGAGTACTCGTCCATGAGCTTAGAGGATGTGCACTTTCTGAGCTTCTCAACTCAGGCGAGCCTTATTAGGCACGATTCCAATTCAACGGCGAATGGTGGACCTATCTGCAAGCGTCGGGAAGCTCCAACTGAGGAATCCCACCATGCTCGCCTCGGGCATACTGGGTGAGACCGCGGAATTGCTTCTTAGGGTCGCCGACAGTGGGGCGGGGGCAGTAGTCACAAAGTCAATAGGCCTGGAGCCCAGAGAAGGCCATCCAAATCCCACGGTAGTGGAAATGGAGCACGGCCTGCTGAACGCGGTCGGACTCGCGAACCCTGGAATAGAGATCTTCAAGGAAGAGATGGAGGTCGCGACCAAGGGGGATGTTCCTGTCATTGGCAGCATTTTCGGCAAGAATGTTGACGAGTTCACTGAACTGGCTGTGAAGATGGAAGAATTCGGCGCAACGGCCGTGGAGCTGAACTTGAGCTGTCCTCACGCAGAAGGTCTTGGCTACGAGATAGGGGCAGATCCCAAGAATGTTGAAGAGATAACGAAAGGGGTTGAGGGTTCTGTAAGCATCCCGGTCTTCCCCAAGCTCACGCCGAACGTGAAAGACATAGTTGAACTCGCAGATGCTGCAGCCAAAGGTGGAGCGGATGGGGTCGTCGCCATAAACACAGTCAGAGCAATGGCAATATCACCAGAGGCCAGAATGCCCATACTCGCCAACAGAATCGGCGGATTGAGCGGAACGGCGATCAGACCTATAGGAGTGAGGTGCGTCTACGAGATATGGAAGGAGGTGCCAATACCGGTGATAGGCGTAGGCGGTATCTCCACGGGAATGGACGCCTTGGAGTATCTGATGGCAGGTGCTTCCGCGGTACAGATAGGCAGTGGAGTGTGGATCGGCGGACCAGAGGTCTTCTCAAGAGTCTGCAAGGAGATAGAAGACTTCCTTGAGAGGAACGGCCACAGTTCTCTCAATGATGTACTAGGGGCGGCTCATTCGTGCTGATCAGGAAGATAGAGAAGATAGTGACTGAGTCGCACCACACCAAATCCTTCTACTTCAAGGGTGGTTTTGATGCAGAGCCAGGTCAATTCGTGATGATCTGGATACCCGGAGTCGACGAGATACCAATGGGACTGTCGACGATCGGAGAGACGATGGGTATAACAGTTCACAGTGTCGGAGTTGCCACCGAGAAACTGCATTCATTCAATGAAGGTGACAAGATAGGGATCAGGGGACCATACGGAAACAGCTTCGACATTCAAGGTTCAAAGTTGCTGGTAATCGCCGGAGGAACTGGAATAGCCTCACTCATGCCTGCGGTCGAACTTGCAGCCCAGAGCAGGAGCGTGGATGTGGCGATCGGCGCACTTACGAAAGAAGAACTCCTTTTCGCAAGAAGAGTCGAGGATTCGGGTGCTAATCTGAAGCTTGCTACTGATGATGGTTCGGAAGGTTTCCACGGATTCGTCTCGGATCTGGCTGGCGAACTGCTCTCTGAAGGGGATTGCGATCAGATATTGACATGCGGGCCGGAGGCAATGATGAAGAAGGTCATTGAGCTCGGAAGAGAGCACAACATCAAGACCCAGGTCTCCATGGAGCGTTTCATGAGATGCGGCATAGGAGTGTGCGGATCGTGCGCCTTCAACGGGCTGAGGATATGCGCGGACGGTCCGGTCTTTGACGGGGAAGAAGTGTACGGGAAAGCGGACTTCAACAAGCACCGCAGGGACCCTGCAGGGAAGAGGATCCCATTGATTCCGAATCTTTGATTAATGAGAAGTTGGATATTGAATCGAGATAGGGGAGAGGAGAACATGGACGAAGAGTTTGACAATCTTGTGCAGGAGTATCTTGACTGGTGGGTTGAGACCAACCCAATAATGGGGACTATGCTGGGTCTGCATCAATACGATCACCTATTGCCTGACGGAAGCAGGGATGCACACCTCAGAGATATCGAGAAGATCAAGGAATTCAGGACGAGGACTGAGGCGATCGACGAATCGAAACTCAGCCCTCAGAAGAGGATCGAGAGAGAAGCAGTACTCCACATGATGAACATGGGCCTCTACATGTCAGAGGTCTACCGGCAGTGGGAATCCAAACCCACGGGCATAGACATATTGGGCGCAAGCCTGTTCCGATTGTACGCGAGGGAGTTCGCACCGCTTGAGGAGAGGCTCGAAAGCATCACGTCCAGGATCCAGGCAATGCCGAGGTTTCTGGAGGAGAGCAAGACGATGATCACCAAGCCTGTCAAGCTGTGGGTCGAGATAGAGCTGGAATCTTCAAAGAGATTTCCCATATTCCTGGAAGACATCCTCAACACAGGGTCAGAAGTCCTGGACACTGACAAGCTGGAAACGCTGAAGAAGGCGGTCGAGGACGCCAAAACCGCCATTACAGACTATGAGAAGTGGATGAGTGAGAGCCTTCTGCCAACAGCAATAGAAGAGCACCGAATGGGCGAGGAGATGTTCCACAAGGTCATCGAGCTTAAACATCTGGGACTCTCAGTGGCCGAGATACGGGAGCTGGGGGACAAGTACCTCGATTGGTGCAAAAAGAGACTTGAGGAACTGGCGGAGGAGATCAAACCCGGTGCGGGAGTGGAGGAAGTCAGAGAGATTGTCAAGTCCGACCATCCAGAGAACTTCGATCAGGTCCTGGAGAAGTACCGAGAGGCTGTAGCAGAATCCAGGAGGTTCGTCCAGGAGAACGGGATGATTGACATACCAGCAGGGGAGAAACTTACGGTTATCGAGACCCCAGAGTACCTAAGGAACACCATTCCATTCGCAGCATACATGATGCCGGGGAAGTACGATCAAGAGCAGGAAGGAATATACATAGTCACCCCGGTCGAAGACAAGCCAGAGCTTCTGAAGGAGCACTCTTACGCCGGGATTGTGAACACCTCAGTTCACGAAGGTTACCCAGGACATCACCTTCAGCTTACGGTATCCAACATGAACCCATCACTGACCCAGGTTATGGTCCACTCAACGGAAACGGTGGAGGGCTGGGCGCACTACTGCGAGGACTGGATGAAGGACAAAGGATTCGACGATACGCCGGAGGCCAGGTTCGTTCAGACGATAGACATCCTGTGGAGAGCCGCACGGATAGTAGTGGATGTGGACCTTCACACAAAGAAGATGACCATGGAACAGGCGATCGATTTTCTGGTTGACAATGTCGGGATGGAGAGGCCTTCCGCGGTGGCGGAGGTCAAGAGATACACCATGTATCCGACATACCAACTGTGCTACCTCATAGGAAAGCATCTGATCGTCGGACTCAAGGAAGAGATCAAGGAGAGGATGGGCGACAAGTTCACGGACACCTTCTTCCACAACACCTTCCTGGCATCGGGCAGTTTCCCGATATATCTTACCCGCCAGACTTTCGAATACAATCTCCAGGAAATGGGCCTCTGACCATAAGGTTAATATCGGAAGATTGGATAGCAAAGTCGTTTGAGGTGATATGATTTGAAGAACTTAGAAGCCCTGATAGACAAGGCCCTGGAGCTCAAGGAAAAGGGCCTTTCAGAGAAGGAGATCGGGGACGAACTTCACTTGTCAGTGAACACGATCACTTGGCTGCTGGTCAAGGGTCGAAAGGGCGAAGAGCCTCCGCTGGATGTGAAGATCGGATGGCGTACGGTTGGTGTATACGGAAACAGGATAGGGCTCATAGCGGCGACCATGTCCGACATAATCTTGGAGGAAATGGAGAAGACTGACGCAGATTTCGATTCGGTTTGTGGGATATCGATAAATGGCATTTCTTTGGCGACGTTCATTTCAGAAGAGCTGGGGAAGGAGCTCATGATTTACCGTCCGAGCGACGCCAGACAAAGAGGAGGCGGTGCCTTCAGTTCGAATTACGCTGGTGTGGACGGAAAGAAGGTCGTCATAGTGGACGACGTTCTCAGTTCGGGAGATACGATAAAGGGAGCCATTGCTGACATTCAGGAATGTAAGGGTTCTGCGGTGCTTACAGTGGTGCTGGTCAACAAGACCGAACACGACCACATCGACGGTGTTCCGCTGAGGGCGCTGGTCAGGGCTCGGACTATCGCGTGAGTGCATGCACTGGTTTGACGAGTTGTTTCCACGCATTGAGAGTTTTCTGGGAGAGAAAGATTCGATTGTCATTTCTGCCGGCTTGTCTGTCTCGGGACTGCAGCACGTTGGGAGGCTTCGAGGAGAGGTAGTCCTTGCGAACGCGGTCGCTGAAAGTCTCAGGGATAGCGGGAAGGCGGTCAAGCAGATACTCGTTCTCTACACTCAGGATCCCTGGAAAGGCAAGGACGGCCAGCTGGGTCAGTTCGAGAGCGGTGATGGGGAGAGTTACATCGGCAGAAGGCTGATCGACGTCCCGGACCCGAAGGGATGTCACGAATCGTGGGTGGACCATTACTGGAAGGACTTCGGAGATGCCTTGGATGAGTTCGCAAGGAAGGTGGATATCACATCCACAACCCAGGTCTATGAGACCATGGAGATGAAGGAGAACGTGCTGGAACTGCTGGGAAAGGGCGATGTGATAAGGGAGACCATCAACAAGTACAGGGGAAGGATGAAGTACCCAGAAGGCTGGATACCATTTGAACCGCTCTGCAAGAAATGCATGAAGATTGGCGCAGCAGAGGCACTGTCAGTGTCGGAGGACGGTCAGGTCAAGTACAGGTGTTCGTGCGGAGAAGAGGGAGCGTCCAGCATAGAAGAGGGCAAGCTGAATTGGAGGCTGGAATGGCCGTCCCTGTGGAAGGTGCTGGAAGTGGACATCGAACCCTTCGGCAAGGATCACGCAACGCCAGGTGGCTCAAGGGACAGCTGCAAGGACATTGCGAAGAACATCATGGGTCTTGAACCGCCATTCGGGATTCCCTATGAATGGGTGGGCATGTCCAGCGAGGGTACGGACCTGGGTGACATGAGCAGTTCTGCCTTCAAAGGTTTCACTCCGCGAGAGTGGTTGGAGATGGGAGAGCCACAAGCTCTGAGATATGTCTATCTTCAGGCCAATCCGTCCAAGAGAATAGTGCTGGATCTCTCCAAAATGGACATCTATCACGACCATCTTGATTCGGGATTCCGCAGTTATTGGCAGGAGCAGAAGGATGAGCCAGGTGAACTGGCCACGAGAACGTTCGAGTTGTCTGCGGTCGGTTCAATGCTGGGAGAGGACATGTTCGTTCTTCCATACAAGGAAGCATCAATGCTGACGCAGATATCCCCACCGGAGGACAAGCTGGATTGGGTCGTCTCCAGATTGAGCGATACTGGAATACTGCAGAAGGAACTGGCTGATGATGAACTGCAACACCTTTCGGGAAGACTTGGTCTAGCGGAGAACTGGGTCAAGAAACATGCACCCGAAACATATCAAGTGGAACTCCTCGAGAGATTACCAGATGAAGTGAGAAGTGAACTGACGGATGATGACATCAGATCCCTGGGAGTGTTCAGAGAGGTCCTTGCCCAGACCGATTGGAACGAGAACGCGTTGAAGGATGCCATGATGCAGATGACAAAAGGAGAGGGATTCCCTGTCAACACGAGAAGATTCTTCAGGAACCTGTACCTCGCGATGCTTGGAAAGGAGCAGGGTCCTAGGGCGGCACCCTTCCTGTCAGTCTTGAAGAAGGATTTTGTGCTCCAAAGACTGGACGATGCTCTTCAGAGACGATAGCGCTCCAGCAAAGGATAAATAGAAACTTATGAATCACCACTTCTACATTACCCATAAGGCAGCCCCGTGGTGTAGAGGTAACATCAGAGACTCTGGATCTCTTGTCGCCGGTTCAAATCCGGCCGGGGCTATACGATGACGACAGAACAGAAAGCACCTCGAGATTTCATCCGCCAGATAATCGACGAGGACAACAGGACCGGCAAGCACGGAGGTAGAGTGCACACGAGATTCCCACCTGAGCCTAATGGCTTTCTGCACATAGGCCACGCCAAGTCCATTTGTATCAACTTCGGAATAGCTGAGGAATATGGAGGTAAGTGCAACCTGCGGTTCGACGACACCAATCCAGCCAAGGAGGAAGAGGTTTACGTTAAGTCCATAATAGAGGACATCAAGTGGTTGGGTTTCGACTGGGAGGATCGGCTCTACTTCGCTTCGGATTACTTCGATCAGTTGTACGATTACGCGGTCCAGCTGACCAAGAAAGGTAGCGCCTACGTCGATGAGATGTCTGCAGAGGAGATCAGCCAGTACAGAGGAACCTTGACAACGCCGGGCATTGAGAGCAAGTTCCGAGACCGTCCAGTGGAAGAGAATTCGGATTTACTGGAGAGAATGAAGGCAGGCGAGTTCGCCGACGGGGAGTACGTGCTCAGAGCCAAGATAGACATGGCGCACCCCAACATGAACATGAGAGACCCGGTGATCTACAGGATTCTGCACGCCTCACACCATAACACTGGTGACAAATGGTGCATCTACCCCATGTACGATTGGGCCCACGGCCTTGAGGATTCCATTGAGAACATCACACATTCCATCTGCTCCCTTGAGTTCGAAGACCACAGACCTCTCTACGACTGGTTCCTGGACGAGCTTGGTGTATATCACCCGCAGCAGATCGAGTTCGCACGTCTGAATCTCACCTACACGGTCATGAGCAAGCGGAAGCTGCTCGAGCTTGTGGAAGATGGACATGTCAACGGTTGGGACGATCCCCGGCTACCTACTCTGACCGGCCTCAAGAGGCGCGGATATTCGCCGTCGGCCATCAGGTCCTTCTGCGGCCGAATAGGAGTGGCCAAGGTACACAGCACGGTCGATATTGAGTTCCTGGAGCACTGCCTCAGGGATGACCTCAACAAGACCTCACCGCGATTCATGGGTGTGCTTCACCCGCTCAAGTTGGTCATCGAGAACTACCCGGAGGACGAGGTGGAGGAGTTCGACGCGATCAACAATCCGGAAGACCCGAGCGCTGGGACGCGGAAGGTTCCGTTCTCCCGGGTTCTATACATAGAAAAGGATGACTTCATGGAGGACCCGCCGAAGAAGTTCTACCGGCTGGCACCGGGAAGAGAGGTCCGATTCAGGTACGCCTACTTCATCAGATGCAAGGAGGCGGTCAAGAAAGACGGAGAAGTAGCGGAACTCAGATGCACTGTCGATATGGACACTAAAGGCGGGGATGCCCCTGATGGTCGGAAGGTCAAATCCACTCTCCACTGGGTGTCTGCAGAGCATGCGGTCGACGCCGAGGCGCGATTGTACGACAGGCTGTTCACGGTTCCAAATCCTCTCGGAGAGAAGGACGCGGACTTCAAGGACCTGATAAACCCGAATTCATCAGAAGTTCTCAAGTCATGCAAGGTGGAGCCTGGTGTGAAGGACCTCAAGCCGTTCGACAGATTCCAGTTCGAGAGACTGGGATATTTCTGCGTGGACCCGGACACGACCTCAGAGAATCTGGTCCTGAACAGAACAGTGGGACTCAGGGACGAATGGGCAAAGATACAAAAGCAACAAAAGGCCCAACGATAGCTGGAGAGGCGTCTTGTCCTCTTCCAGCGTCAAAGTACAGTTTATGAAAGGGTAACGCTATTCGCTGAAGTGATATAGCCCCGTGGTGTAGAGGTAACATAGGAGACTTTGGATCTCTTGTCGCCGGTTCAAATCCGGCCGGGGCTACTCCCTTGTTTTGGGCAACTCTTAATATCCCGACGGTGATTACCGATTCGACCGGTGGGGAGGTTATGATAGAGAGAAAGAGAGTTCTTGAATCACTTGAGAAATATGACTTGAGCAAAGCGAAGATCGGAGTCCTGGGATCCCATTCTGCGCTGGATGTTTGCGATGGTGCCGTGGACGAAGGATTCCAGACAATGGTGATATGCGAGAAGGGGAGAGAGGAACCCTACACTCGCTACTTCAAGGCCGAGCGTTCAGCGGACGGGACGCTCGTCAGGGGAATAGTGGACAAGGCGGTCGTGTTCGACAAATTCAACGAGATCCTGGAACCCAAGAACCAGGACATGATAATCGGGGAGAACGCTGTCTTCGCCCCGCACAGGTCGCTTGTGGCCTATGCCGGAATCGATGGCGTGGAGAACGATTTCTACGTGCCAATAGTCGGCAGCAGGAACCTGCTGAGATCGGAAGAGAGGGGAGAGGAGAGGGACTATTACTGGATACTGGAGAAGATGGACATGCCCTTCCCCAAGAAACTGGAGAACCCAGAGGACATCGATTCCCTGGTCATGGTCAAGCTCCCCCACAAGGTCAAGAGGTTGGAGCGAGGGTTCTTCACCGCGGCCAGCTACAAGGAATGCACTGAAAAAGTGGAAGCGCTCCTGAGGAACGACGTCATAACGAAAGAGGATCTCGAGAAGGCAAGGATAGAGGAGTACATCGTCGGTCCGGTGTTCAACTTCGATTTCTTTTATTCACCGCTGACAGAAGGTGCAGAGAAACTCGAGCTTCTGGGCATAGACTGGAGGTTCGAGACATCGCTGGACGGTCACGTCAGGCTTCCAGCTCCGCAGCAGATGACGCTGCTCGAATCACAGGCGACGCCCGAATACACGGTCTGCGGCCACAACAGCGCCACATTGAGGGAGTCGCTATTGAGGAAGGTGTTCCCGCTTGCTGAGAAATACGTGGAGGGCACCCAGGAGTACTACTCGCCGGGAATGATAGGCGCCTTCACGCTTCAGACGTGCGTGGACAAGGATTTGAACTTCTGGATTTATGACGTTTCGCCGAGGGTCGGTGGAGGAACGAACGTACACCTGGCCGTCGGTCACCCATATGGCAACTCCATCTGGAGGACCATCATGAGCACCGGAAGAAGGTTGGCACTGGAAATAAGACGCGGAATAGAAATGGATGCGATGGAGAAAATCGTAACCTAGTACGTCTTCCCGCAATTCCCGCAAGTTGGTCTTCCGTCAGCTCCAGGTGTGAGTGTGGTCCCACAATTCTGGCAGAACCTCGGTGCATCCTGTTGAGGTGGTTGGCTTGCTTGCTGTTGCGGTGGAGGCTGGTATGACTGCTGCTGGGGTTGTGCTTGTGCTTGTGGCTGCTGCTGTGGCGGTGCCTGACCGGGATCGTGCTGGGGCCAATCCGTCTTCGGCTGCTCCTCCTGATGTGGCCATGCCGCCGCTTGTCCCTGCGGCTGCTGCTGGGTCTGCGGTGGGGGCTGGTATGACTGCTGCTGGGGTTGCCCCGGCGGTGGTTGGTATGTGGGATGCGGTGGCACATAGGCCATCTGTCTGAACTGCTGTTCCATGTATGCATGCTGGTCGGTTCTCTGAACCGTGGTGTTAGCATATCTATCCAACATCTTCTGCCTGGGATCGCCGTCCGTGAACATTCCGACTATCCAGTCTATCAGCAGGAATACCGGGAATATCTTGGATATGTTCCTCATGAGGGAGGACATGAAGTTCAGTTCTCCCTCGGTCGACACTACTTCCAAGCTCAACAGCTTCTTTCCGACAGTCCCACCCATCGCCGTTTCAATGGCAATGAAGTACAGGAACATCAGAAGTCCGAAAAAGAACCATCCGATGAATCCTGCTGGGGAGAGTATCCGGAAAAAGATGCTGACCAAGACGGCAATTACACCAATTATTATCCCATCAATGATGAGAGCGACTATTCGCCTAAGCCAATGGTCCTGTAATGCCTTATTGCTGCCTATAATATCGAAACCTGTGGTCATGCGCATCTCCATCCTTGGGTTCTAAAATCGTATTCTGATTCTCCATTTTAAAGGTATTGGTGATGCTTATCGGCTATTGATAACAGAAAGCCTACCTCTTCTTTGCAGTCGAAAGGCAGTCGGGTGGTGTCTCTTTGGTGACGTAGACGGTCTTGCCAGCCTTCATTATCACGACACCTTGGTCAATCGCCTTCTCGGTGTTTACCTCGAGGATTATCGGATCGTCCGTTCTGACCCTGCCAGCCTCCATGGCGTCCTCGTAAGAGTGGCTCAGGTGGACCATCTTCCTGTCCGAGGGTTTTAGGCCGATTTCCAGCAGTATTTGGGTCTCCTCCTCCGTCGTCGGGAAGTATAGAATAGTCGGGATGTTGTCCTGAGGAAGGTCCAGGTCCACCTCGAAGGAGTGAGCGTATGTCGCCCTGATCCTTCCGTCCCGGAACTCGTACCTCCCCTTTGCGTCGGTCTCGATGACACCCAGAATGTGATGAGGCTTCAGGAACCTGAACTTCTTGTTCCTGATCTGCAGCGCGGTGATGAAATCCCTCAGATCCACAAAACCATGTTCGTCCATGTCCAGCCCATATCTCTCGGGAAAATGACGGAGAACGCCCGCCATCGTCCTGCCCAGACTGTCCAGTTCTTTGTCACTCAGAAGGAACTTCCCTTTGCCTTCGCATGATGGACAGAACTCTTCTCGGAAGAAACCGTGGGACCTGCACTCCTTGAGCATTCCACACCCTCAAGCCATAATGGATGGATTGGATATTAGTCTTTTGCCCAGAAGTCTAGAGGGTGATAGCATCAGAGCCTGCTCGGGATGTCCTTCTGGCTCACCGCCTGAAGACCGCGATCCTCGAACCAAGCCTTGAGTTCCCGGTACTGGGATTTCTTCATCGCCTTCTTGTGGAAATAAACGTACTTTGCGTCAGGGGTTCTCTCGATGGTCTTGTCCAACATTCCTTCGGTTATCGATTCAAGGGCATAGTTGGCAATGATGTGCCCGAAGCACAGACGGTTCTTGAGAGCGACGTCGGTATGTCGTGGTGCGTAATGTCCGCCTCCGACCCCTATCGCAACAGGGTCCTTCTCCTGATCGACAAGGAGAATCGCCTCCGCGATTATGCGTCCGGCTTCCTCTTCCACCCAGCAGGTCTCGTCGCTCCCGATCTCGATGTAGAATGCAGGGGTCTCAAGATAGGGTCCGTGGTGTGTGGCCTCGAAGGAGACGGTGTGGTCCATGTTCTTAGCGAGTTCCTTCAGATTCCTCAGGGCGTTCGTCTTGTAGTGGGGGCTGGAAGGCACCAGTTCCCCGCTCCTGCCTCCCATCTCTGCCTTGGAGAAGTTGCCCGGCGTGTGAACGGTGAAGCTCCTAAGCCCGGAAGCGCTCTTGTGTCTTGACGCGAATATCATGACCTCTGGTTCAATGCCTGTCGATTCCTGGAACTCTCGGTCAAGACCGTCATGGGAGAGGTGTTCGTCATTGATCGTTGCCATCAAGAAGTCCCCACTCTTGCGAAGGGGATTGCCAGAGAACTCTCCTGCGTCCTCCCATTCCCTCAAGTTCAAGAGATTCTTGGAGATGTTCAGACTGGCGGTGTCGTTCTTTGAGACGACGATCAGCTTCATCAGGGCATAATCAAAGAGGGACATAAAAAGGGTTCTGGGTGAGTGAGAGAAACTATTTATCGCCAATCCAGAATTCTCAATCCGTGAAGAACCAGGAGATCGCGAGAGCCCTCTACGAGATCGCTGACATGCTGGACATCAAGAACGAGCAGTTCACGCCGAGAGCGTATCGATGGGCGGCAAGGGTGATAGAGGAACTTCCAGAGGACCTGGAGAAAATCAGGAAGAGGGGGGAGCTGACGGGGTTGCAGGGCATCGGCAAGAACATCGCGAAGAAGATCGGGGAGTACCTGGACTCAG
>JAUVHO010000011.1 GCA_030593295.1 Methanomassiliicoccales archaeon
AGTGCTCCCTCTCCCTCATCGAGTACAGGTATGCCGAGAACATACCCAGGTCCGGGGCGAAGGCCGCCAGCCACATGAGGTGGGACGCGACCCTCTGGAGTTCCAGTGCGATGACCCTGAGATACTTTGCCCTATCGGGGATCTCCAAATCCATCATCTCCTCGACGGAGATGCAGTAGGCATGCGCCCAAGTCAAGGAAGAAACGTAGCAGAGCCTGTCCATCAGCGGGATTATCTGGTTGTAGTCCCTCTTCTCGCACAGCTTTTCCACGCCTCTGTGCAGGTATCCTAGAATGGGTATGGATTCCACTATGATCTCGCCATCCACACGTACCTTCAGGTTCCAGAGCCCATGGTTCATGGGATGTTGCGGACCCATATTTATCCACATATCACTCATCGGATTGACCCTCGAAGTCCTTTCTCAACGGATAATAGAGAACGTCATCTGGCAGTAGAATGCGCCTGAGATCTGGATGACCCTCGAATGTGATGCCCATCATGTCGTAGGCCTCTCTCTCAGGGAAGTCGGCTCCTCTCCAAACCTCGCTCAGGGAATCGACCTTGGGATCGTCCTTTGGGATCTTGACATGAAGCTCAACGATGTATTCCTCAAGGTATGAGGTGATGTGGTAAACACATTCAAAATTCTCGGGCCAATCAACTGCGGACACAAGGTTGAGATGTTCGCAGTGGAGTTCATCTCTTAGGAACTTGCAGAACGGTAGAATGGACTCCCGCGGTATAGAAAGCCGGATAAGACCCTCTCTTGGAAACCCGATATCGCTGACCGTGTCTCCGAAATGTTCCCTGAGCGCTCCCGCAACTTCAGTCCCCTTCATCCTCACTAGCCCCGATGATCGTCCGCTCGGAAAGGTTCGATGGATATTCGTTTTGATATATGTTCATTTTGTCTGTCGTGGGGGGTTTGGATGTTGAAAATGTCGGTGTAATAATGTCTCATGTCATAATCTCGACATCTGGAGATTGGCTATCGACGCAAACTTGAACGCATAGTGCAATGTAAGAGCGTCCAAAAGACCTGCCGAACTGCCGGGGTTGCCCCGATAACACGGCTGGGACTAACGATCGTGTTCGTCTAGGACGTGGATCCGGAGATGCTTGCAAATGACGCATATTCTATCGATTCTGGCCGAGGTGGAAATCCCGTTGGTCAGAGCCTCCCCCAGAGCCCGAATCTTCTTCTCGATATCGGGATGTCGGTCAATGAGGGTTGCGTCACCTCTCTTGTCACTGAAATAATGACTGACCGCGGCTTGGCTTATTCCAAGAATCTCCGAAACCTCTGTCTGGTTCTTCCCTGCTTCTTCCATCAATATCTTTGTAAGACCCCTCCTGATGGTCGGGAGAACCTTGTGTGAGTCGATCTCGCATGGCTGTGTCATGGTTACACGACGTAATACTCAAGCATATCGGTGCTATATAATTCTACTGAAATGACGTGACGTTTCACATAATCTCAAGGGCGATTCTCGTAAGTCTGGCATCTCCTTTTTTCCGCTAACGAACATCCGAATGCGTTTGGGGGTTTTTGACAGGTAGAATACTTTTTATAATGATTTCCCAATTCCTCCACCGATGCTCCTGGAAGACTATCTGCCCGTTCTTGTCTTCGCAATAATATGCATCATTTTTCCACCGGTAACGTATTTTCTGAACCGACTGTTCCGACCGACCAAGAAGACACCTTTGAAGCACTCCACCTACGAATGTGGGGAGGTCCCGATAGGAACAGCGCACATACAATTCACCTTCCAGTACTACATGTACGCGATACTCTTCGTGGCATTTGACGTGGTGGTCATCTTCCTTGTTCTTTGGGCGCTGGTGTTCGACAGCAGCATGAGTTACGTGGCGCTCGCGTCCGTGGCCCTTTTCGTCCTTCTGGTCGGAGTGGCGGTGGGAGTCTCCCTCAAGAAAGAGAAAGAGGTCTTGATTTGAACGAGGAGAAGATGGGCATCGCCGGGATCAACTCCGAAGAGCTCATGGAATGGATCGGGACCGCTTTCGGGAAGACGATGGAGAAGACAAGGCTGAAGGATTTCGTTAACTTTCTGACCGAGAGGCTGTGGAACTGGAGCCGGAGGAATAGTCTGTGGCCATTGCACTGGGGGTTGATGTGCTGTTCCATAGAGATGGCGGCTGCTTTCTCTCCCAGGTATGATATTGAGAGGTTTGGAGTTCTGTTCAGGTCGACACCAAGACAGGTTGACATCCTCCTAGTTAACGGCCCGGTGAGCCGCAAGGTGGCTCCATCGATAAGAAGATTGTACGAGCAGATTCCCGAGCCAAAATGGGTGATCGCCATGGGGGAGTGCGCCATATGCGGAGGGCCGTACTACGATTCCTACAACATACTGGAAGGCGTGGAAAAAGTGGTACCGGTCGACGTCTACATACCAGGGTGCCCGGTAAGGCCTGAAGCCCTAATAGATGGCTTCATCCAGCTGAGGGAGAAGATAAAGAAAGAGAAGAAGGGATTGTTCCTTCAGCCGAAGTGAGCCGTTTTGAAGGCTTGTCTTTTGCACGATTAGTAATCTTGATCAGGCGGAACAAATGAAGAACAAAGTGACTGAAGAGATGCAGAAGAAGATTATCAGCGGTCCCATTCTCAAGACCCTCTTCATGCTCAGCTGGCCCATCATGGCGACACATTTCTTCCAGATAGCCTACAACCTGATAGACACATATTGGCTTGGAAGGGTCAGCGTCGAAGCGGTGGCGGCACCAACCCTGGCATGGCCGATGGTATTCCTGTTGATATCTGTCGCCGGAGGACTATCTGTCGCCGGCGTGGCGCTTGTCTC
Organism: Methanomassiliicoccales archaeon; assembly: GCA_030593295.1. GTDB lineage: Archaea > Thermoplasmatota > Thermoplasmata > RBG-16-68-12 > SOIM01 > JAGLME01. The sequence continues at coordinate 2,829 of JAUVHO010000011.1, forward strand.
GCAGTACGTTGGTGCCAAGGACGAGAAGGAGGTCAAGAAGTCCGCTGGTCAGGTGATAACGCTACTCACGATTGTCGGCGTGATCGTGTCGATGCTGGGAATACTGGCAAGCGACTCTATCCTTCAATTCATTGGAGCAGAACAGGATGTCCTGGACCTCGCGTCACCGTACATCAAGATAGTCTTCGCCAGCATGCCCTGGATGTTCGTCATAATGTCCTACTCCTTCATTCTCCGCGGTTGGGGGGACACGCGGACACCGATGTACATCTCAGCTCTGAGCGTGGGCCTGAACATCATCCTGGACCCCGTAATGATATTCGGAGTTGAGGGACTGATACCGCCCATGGGAGTGACCGGAGCGGCCATTGCCACCTTCATCTCCCGCACCGTGGGGGGACTGCTGGCCATCTATCTATTATTCAACGCGAAGAAGACTTTGAGCATATCCATATCCGACCTCAAGGTCGAGAAGAAGAAGGCGAAGCAGATATTCAAGATAGGCATCCCGGCATCCATCGGGCAGGCGCTGGTCTCGTTCGGTTTCGTGGTCATGGTCGGGTTCGTTGCCAGGGCGGGAGCAGACGCGATGATGGGGAAGGAGATAATCGCTGCCTACGGCATCGGAACCAGGGTAATCAACATCATTTTCGTCATAATCGGGGGCCTCACTGGCGCTGCCATAACCATGATCGGGCAGAACCTGGGAGCTGGAAAACCAGATAGAGCAGCGAAGACCCTGCGCATGACGATTTTATCGGCCACGCTGATACTCTTCGCGTGCACCTTCACGTTCTTCGTCTTCCGCGCGGAGATATATGGAGTTTTCATTGACGACCCCGTGGTGATAGAACAGGGAGGGACGTATCTCATGATATTCGGCCTCTCCACGACATTCTTTGGCGTCTATGCAAGTTCTCTCTCGGCATTTCAGGGGTCCGGCCAGACAGTACCGACGATGATCCTTGGGTTCATCAGGCTCTGGTTGATGAGGATTCCCCTCTCTTTCTTGCTGGCGTTCCAATTTGGATATGGGATTGAAGGTCTTTGGTGGGGGATGGCGTTAAGCAACGTCACGAGCGCAGCGGCGGCCCTGGCATGGGTATCCTTGGGCAGATGGAAGAAAGCGGTGATAGACAAGCCGCCCAAGGTTGGGGATGTTGAAGGAGTGTTGTGAGAGAACGCGTACCCCTTACAATGGTCTTGGATAATCCTGAATCATCATCCGATCCTAAACCATAGGACCGATGCCATGTTTCCTGCCGGCCGGATCCTCAGCCTTGAGCAGAAAGAGCCCTGTTATGACCAGCCAGAAGAAGCAGACCACGAACGGCAACGCGGTTATCCTATCGGGATCGGCGAACGTAGCAACGGCGGTCAGAATAAGGGGTCCAAGGACAAAACCTGCATCTCCAATTGTGCGGTACAACCCCATCGCGGTTCCCATGGTCTTTTTGTCGGAAAGATCCGCGGCCCAAGCGGCCATTGGGCCGGTAAGCCCTAGGCTCAGACCGAAGACAAGCATGGCGACGACCAGGCCGGTGAGATCCCGGGCCAAAGGTATGAAGAGACAGGACACGCCACCCAATATCAAGCTTGTCGTGAATGGGATCTTCCTTCCGTATTTGTCCGCTATTATCCCCGCAGGCACGATCGTGATAAGAGAAGTAAGGGCGACACCGGTCAAAACAAGACCTATGATGCCAGCGTCATATCCGAAGTTCTGGAAGGCCATGATGGGGAAGATGGTCGCAATGATCCCTCCCCTGGCGAAGAAGGCGGCCAACGTGCCGGAATTTACGATGAGGAAGGAACGATTGGACATGACCTTCTTGATCTCGGCCTTCACGTCCCTCTGGGCGAGTTCCTCCTTCGGGACAGCTTCATCTTTCTTGATCAGAACAACATGGATCCCGAATCCGATGGCTGTCATGATGGCATAGGCAAGGAACGGTGCAGCATTCCCGAAGTTCACCGCGACAAGACCTCCAATCCCAGGTCCTGTGACCATCCCAAGGAGCAATGCGCCGACGAAGATGCCCATAAAGAAGCCTCTTCTCTCGATCTGGGTGTTCTTCGCCAGGTAGGAGGTGGACATGGTCGAATAGAAAGCCGATCCGATGCCCTCGAATACCCTGGCCAAAACAAGGACCTGGTATCCATTGCCAAAGATCTCGTGAATGTCATACGCGAAGTAGGCGATGATGGAGGCCACGATGATTATGACGAGTCCGATCGACATTGCGGTCTTGTTTCCGATTCGATCCCCGATGATCCCCGCGGGCAATGAGAGGAAAACTCTAGCTACGGCGAAACTGCCCATCAGAACTCCAACCATCACCCAGTCGGCGCCAAAATCCCCAGCATATGCCGGCAGGATGGGGGATATGATTGTAACGCCGGTCATAACCAGATAGATGATTATGGAAAGTACCAGCACCGTTCTCATTTCTTTGTTCATCGGTTCTCTCTGCTAAAGTCCCCGGTTTATTAAAGCTTGCTCAGTGGGTATCGAGCTACAGGCGACACATTCTCAATATATCTAAATAGAGATTCAGAGTAGCCATCGGAGATTTGATGGATTCTGAAGTCTGGCTTCATCAAAGGCACAGTAAGAAAACACTATATAGAAAGCACGAATTGAGGCACCCATGAACCCGGAAACGAGGAAAGTGCAAATCACCGGAGGATCGACCTACATCATCTCACTCCCCAAGAGCTGGGCGGAGAGCAGCAGGATAGAGAAGGGGGACAGCCTGACACTCTGGCCGAGGGACGACGGTCATCTCATTATTGAACCCAGGACCATCTCGAAGAAGAGGACGGAAGAGATAACGCTCTCAGAGGAGCCGCCAACACACCTGCTCAGAAGGCTCATAGGACTCTACATGGCAGGCCACCGTCAGATGAAACTGAAGACCGAGAAAAGAATGAGCCAGAAGACCAGAAAGGCGATCAAGGAACTGACAAAACGAGCCGTCGGCACGGAGATCATGGAGGAGTCCAGCGATTTCGTCCTGATACAGGATTTTCTGGACCCAAGCGATCTTCCGATGGATAAGACGGTTCGCCGGATGGTCGTGATGGCATCATCCATGTTCACGGACAGCATCATATCGGTCATGGATAACAACATAGACCTGGCCAAGGACGTGCAGTCGAGAGATGATGAGATAGATCGTCTATACTGGCTGGTCTCAAAGCAGTTCAACATGGTCCTCAACGACCCCATACTTGCATCAAAGATGGGCATGACGAGCCCCCAGTGCATGAACTTCAGAGCGGTCGCCAGGACGATAGAGAGGATAGCGGACCACGCGTGCAAGATCGCGGCCAACTCCGCAGAGCTCAAGAAGGAGGATGTCGCACCGAAGACGTTGAAGCTCATCGAAGAATACTCGTCCTTCTCGGCCGACCTCTTCGAGAAATCAATGAAATCCTTCTACGGGAAGGACCTCAAGCTTGCCAACGAGACCATGGACGTTGCGGAAGAGGGAGCAACATTCAGAAAGAAACTGGCCAGGAACATACCCAAAGCAGATTCCACAGTTGCCGTGGCCCTGGCCTTCATCAGCGACAGCATAGAAAGAGTGGCATCCTACTCAACCAATATCTGCGAGATAGCGATCAACCATGTGACGCTTGAGGAGAGCTAGTCCTCTTCCTCGGGTTCCTCTTCGGGCTCTTTGGCCTCTTCTTTCTCCTTCCTAACCTTCTCGCGAATGTAGGACTGGAGCATGTCATGCCATCTCTTGGTGTCCTTGATCAGCAGCTTTCTGGCGATCCTGTCCTCATCGCTGGGCAGGTACACCTCCCCGAATGCCTTCCCCGCAATACTGCCAATGAGGGATATTGGAAGGAGGAAGATCGATGAAAGGACGACCGATTGCCTCTCCTGGTCAGTGGATCCCAGCTGGGTCATATCCTGGACAGTGCCGGTGATCAGAGGGAGGAACAGCACGACGAATATCAGGCCGATTGCCATGCCAGTGAGGATGAACGAACTGTAAACGGCGACCTTCTCATCAAACTCGCTGAGCATCGCCCCTGTAACGAAGCCGCAGAAGCCTGGAACGACAAGGAAGGCAATGCCGGCGTCTCCCGGGTCGATGGGCGAGAACTCCGGGAAGAAGGTGGAGAAGAAGAAGTACGTTATGATCACAGCTGAAGCTAGGGTCCAACCCAGGACCATGAGGACAAAGTAGGACCTCTTGACGGGTTTCAATTCAATAGGGCTCGACTCCTCTACTTCCAAGGAATGACACTCCTCTTACTACTTCGATCAGGTCTATGTACTCAAATGTGAACCACAGGGTCCCGAAGACATACGGATAATACTTCCCATTAGCGGTAGTGTTGAGAATCGACATGAAGACTGAGCCGCCGCTGACAGTCATGCGGACGGGAATGGTCATCGACTCTCCCGGACGGATGATGTGGGAATCGGCCTTCTGAAGATTGAACTGTCCTATGCCAACGAGTATCTCATTCATCTTCCCCAAGAAGGGGCGGGTATCGGAAAGGTTGTCCATGTAGATGTAGGCCTCGATGCCGGTAACGTAAATGGTCAGACTGGACGGATTGGAGACCGTGAAAAGAACCTCCACGGTCTGGTCCTGCGACTCGTCGGTGATGAGCGGAATGCGGACCTCGGATATCTCTATGTTCTGCGGGATCTCCGAAGCGGTCTCGGTGTAGTTCAGGTAATTGACCGAAGTGACGTATAGAAGCCCGAATGATAGCAATGAGATGACTATGAAGGAAATCCCGATCAAACGAACGAGTTTGTTCACGCGGACACCTAGAGTTTCTTACCGCAAACCGTGCATGCCTTCACCCGGTTAGCACATTCCTCATGATAGTTGGCTCCACAAGAGTGCTGTACCGAGGCCATGCCCTTCTTGATGGTGGCGTTGCAGTACTTGCATATCTCCTCGGTAACGTACTCGTCGTCAGGCTTCACAATTGGCAGCTCACCAGCAAAGTGACAGAGAACGAAATGACCCGGTTCAACCTCCTTGAACTCAGGGAACTGGGACTTGCAGATGTCCTTCTTGTACAGGCATCTCGGATGGAAGGTGCAGCCGGACGGCAGGTTGATAGGACTGGGCAGGTCTCCCTTGATCTTCACTCTACCATGCTTTGCGGTCGGGTCGGGAACGGGAACGGCGGATAGGAGCGCCTCGGTGTACGGATGCATCGGGTTCTTGATGACATCTTCTGCATCGGCCAGCTCCACGAAACCTCCCAGATACATGACACCTATCCTGTCGCTCATGTACCTTGTCACGGAGACGTCGTGGCTTATGAACATGAAGGGGATACCGTACTCCTCCCGAAGGTTGAGCATGAGGTTCATGATCCCGGCCCTGATGGAAACATCAAGCATGCTGACCGGTTCGTCCGCGACTATGAACTGGGGCCTCAGCACGAGTGTTCGGGCGATGGCAACGCGCTGCCTCTGACCGCCGCTGAGTTCGTGCGGAAACCTGTACATGAACTCCTCCGGGGGTTTGAGCTCCGCATATTCAAGCGCCTTCCGAACGAGCTCCTCCCTTTCCTCGATGGTGTCGCCGACGCCGTGGACTATCAGAGGTTCCGCGATGGTGGCAAAGACAGAGAGCCTGGGATTGAGGGATTCATACGGGTCCTGGAAGATCATCTGGACGCTCCTTCTGAATCTCTTCAGCTCCCTCCCCTTGAGCCCGCTGATCTCCTGACCGTTGAACTGCATGGTGCCCCTTGTAGGTGTCTCGAGACGGACCAGAAGCCTTCCGCACGTCGTCTTGCCGCACCCGCTCTCACCCACGATGCCAAGGATCTCCCTGTCATAGATCTTGAATTCCACGTCGTTGACCGCGTGGACGTTCGTCTCCTTGCCCAGAAGGGATGCGATGAAGCCTGCCTTTATGGGGAACAGTTTGGTGAGGTTCTTCACCTCCCAGACTACTCCGGATTTCTTCCCGACTTCCTCGATTGTAGCATCCGTGACTTCTGCTTCCATGTCTAGACCTTCATCTTTCCAGTGTATATCTCCTCTGCGAAATGACAATATGATCTGTGATTCTTTGCGACCTCGATGGTCGGGGGCATCTTCTCCTTGCAGATGTCCTGCGCGAGCTTGCACCTGGGGTGGAACACGCATCCAACTGGGGGATTCGCAAGGTCCGGAGGGGAACCTGGTATGGACTTCAGTCTCTTCTTCTTCCCCTTGATGCTCGGGAAGGCGCCAGTGAGGCCGATGGTGTAAGGATTGGCCGGGTTCTCGAATATTGAGACTATATCCCCCTGCTCGAACAACTTCCCGCCGTACATGATTGCGATCTTCTCGGAGACCTCCGCGACCACGGATATGTCGTGAGTGATTATCATCATGGCCATGTGCATCTCCTTCTGCAGGTCCCGTATCTCGGCGAGTATTCGGTCCTGCATGATGACGTCCAAAGCCGTCGTGGGTTCATCGGCGATTATCAACTGTGGGTTCAGTGCCAATGCCATCGCGATTATCGCCCTCTGCCTCATTCCTCCGCTGAACTCGTGCGGGTATCCGGTGACCCTGTCTGGCTTAAGTCCAACGAGATCGAACAGTTCAAGTACCTTCTGGTGGGCCTCGTCCTTTGACATGTCCTCGTGAGTGAGAAGTGCTTCCGCGATCTGATCGCCGACGCGGTAAACAGGATTGAACGCATTCATAGCACTCTGGAAGATCATGGAAATCTCTGACCACCTGATAGCGGTCATCTTTGCCTCAATCTCCTTCTCTATCTTCCTCTTTCTCCTGTCGGCGAAGAACCCGGTTGTCTCGGCCTTGCCGGCCTCATAGAGCATATCCTTGAGATCTTCTGGTGCCACCCTGTCCTTTGTGGCCATTATCTCACCGACCTCCTCCAGGAAGACCTCCTCCTCGGCAAGCATTATCTCTGATTCCCCTGGCATCTCACCGAGTCCCTTCTCCTTGAGGGACTGCATTGCGTTCAGTCTTCTCTCGAAGAGGGCCTCGACCCGGGGCAACCATCTCTTACGCTCCAGGAGCTCCAGCATCTCGGTGGCCGTGTCCGCCCTTGCCAGCACCATGTCGTTGAACAATATCTCTCCACCGACGACGTGTCCGTTGAATGGCAGCAGACGGGTCATTGCGAATGCTGTGGTGGTCTTCCCGCACCCGCTCTCGCCGACCAGGCCCATGGTCTCACCTCTATCCAACTGGAACGAGATGCCGTCGACGGCCTTCACCTTGCCTTTGAGGATCTCGAAGTAGACTCTCAGGTTCTTTATGTCCAGCATTACCATGTTCTCTGATCACCTCTTCCTCAGACGCGGGTTGACGATCTGTTCGAATGCCCTGCCAATGAGATAGAATGCCAATGAGATGAATGTGATAGCGATACCCGGCGGCATCAACCACCACCACGCTGCAAGCACGTTCTCGGTCTGGACCGCCTGGAGCATCAGACCCCAGCTGGGGGTGTTCACATCTCCAAGACCGAGGAAGCTCAGCGCCGCCTCCGCGAGGATGGATCCGCTCACCGCGAGAGTCATGTACAGGAATGCCAGGGGCATCACGTTGGGTGCCAGATGTTTGAACATTATGCGGATGTTGCTTGCACCTGTGACCCTGGCGGAATCGATGAAAGGCCTTTCCTTCAAAGAAAGGACCTCCGAACGAATGACCCTTGCAGTACCTGGCCACCCAATGATGGTCAGCACGAAGATGATGTTCCAGTAGCTCGGACCGAGCACTGCGGCGAGAATGATGAGGAAGGGCAAACCGGGTAGAACCAGAATGACATCAGTGAACCTCATCAGAACCGAATCGATCCTACCGCCTGAGAATCCGGATACCAGACCTATGATCGTGCCGATACCTATGGAGCCTGTAGCTGCAAGAAGTCCGACCGTGAGAGCGATCTGTGAACCCCACATCAACTGGCTGAAGATGTCCCTGCCCTGTGAGTCAGTCCCAAGTGTGTAGCAGTTACCGGAAGCGTAACATCCCGGCGGCAGAGGCGCCATGTTCTCGCCGGTGGAAGAGTATGCGTTCGCGATGCCCTCGCTTGTTCCGAACCAGACGCTGGGTGTCGGGTGAGTGCCCACATTGTCCTTCCAGATCGTTGGCGTACCTCCGATCCTGCCATCGATGGATACCCGCCAGGAGAGATTGCCGTCCTCTCCGAGGGCGAAAAGAGTCCCAATATCATCATCCAGATCCATTGGAGTGGTAAATCCCACATAGCCAGCGGCAAACAGCAACCGGTTGTGCATGGAGAACCTCACCCCTCCAGCGAAACCGAAGCCAGCGTTGATGAGAATCCTATCGGAATAAATCCAAACCGTGGACCCAGCGGGGTAGCCTGGCAACGGATCCCTCCGGATCGCGTAAAGATGTCCCGAACTAGAGCCCAGATAGATGAGGTCCCCGAAGAAGTCCGGTGTTGTGAGGACACCTCCGTCGAATGTCAGCACATCGATCATTACCGGGATTCCTCCATCGGTAGCGGTCATATTGTCGTCCAGTCCCCGCTCCTCCCAAGATGCAAGGGAACTGCCGTTGTTCGCATACCTGGCATATATCCAGCCGTGATCGGTGGCAGCATATACGGCCTCAGTGAAATCAGGTCCTATCCTTCCTGGAATCGCGACTACGGGTGTGTTGGTCCATTCCGGACCCATGTCAAGGGATGGTGTGCCCCAGGCATCAGTACTATCTAAGGCGTTGATCGCGTGAAGTCCTCCATCGTTGACGAATATCATGGTTCCGTTCGCGTTGAGAGCTGGAGAGTAATTGGGATCGGTGGGCGTGCTGAGCGGAAATCCAGCCATCAGTATGGAGTTCTCGGTGCTCAACTGCCGGTACCATAGCCTGCTGAAGGTCCGGTCGTCGCCGCCGAAGATACGTGTCTCATTCCTGACAGAGTCATACACCATGGAGTGTCCGGTCCTTCCCGAGGGGTTTGAAGCGGGTGTCAGTTCGGTCCAGGCTGCACCATCAAATGCCCAGGTCTCATCCCAACCAGTATCCCCACCGAACATCAGAGTGCGGTTGTCAGCTACATCAAAGACAATGTCGTGGAACATCCTCGGTGACGGTCCTGCGGGCGGGGTCAGGTCTGACCAGACGTGAGTAGATGAATTGTAAGTCCAGGTCTCGTTGCCGCCGTCGCTTCCACCGACCATGACAACTCGACCGCTGGTGCTGTCGTATGTCATTGCGTGTCCATATCGGCCAGTGGGGAAACTACCCGACGTTCTGTTTATCCATCCCAGTCCGTCAGAATAAGTCCATGTCTCATTGGACCAATGATCTCCACCATACATCACTGTCATACCAGTACCTGCGTCGAAGGCCATTGCGGAGAAGGCCCTTGCCCAAAGACCTGGTGGGATGCCCACCTGGGTCCAGTTGCTTGTAGCCACGTCGAAAGTCCAGGTTTCATTGCTCCAAGGATTGGCCCAGTCGTCGATGACGCCTCCGAAGAGTACGACATTCCCAGTGCTGGAATCAAAGGCCATGGAGTGACCGTATCTGGCTGAAGGGTGTGAGATCGTGTCGATCATGGTCCACACCTGGGTCACTGGATCGTAAATCCAGGTCTCATCGTTGAAGATCCCATCGTTACCTCCGAAAAGAACCATCTTGTCGTTGATGGAATCGTAGACCATGCTGAAATTGGTCCTCGGGGACGGCCTGATCTCACCTTCTTCCAGAGGCATCGTGGACCAGTCTCCCGAGCCGAAAACCCAATTTTCATTGTCGAACTTGGTCGCAGAATATGCATAGAGCCATCCGCCTTCGGTCCCGAAGAAGTACTTCTCAAGGGGGGCCCGACCCGAGACTGGATTGCTGTAGAGGGCAGTGGAGGTTATCGCACTGTCCAGCTGCTCGGAGTACACGCGTCCGTTGGCCACTGAGGGAGTCGGTTCCCTAAGGACGGTCGGATCGTCGTCGTAGTCCTCTATTATGTAGATGTAGCCGTCGTTAGTACCCACTCCGAGAAGGTAGTCCACATCGGCCGGATCGTACTGGTTCCCGAAGTTGGCAACCACGACGTCAGTGGAGAAGTGGGCATCGGTGACATGCTTGAAGTCGAAGTTCTCAGGAGTGCCCGAATCAGTCCAGTAGGATCCCGCATCGCGCGGTTTCAAAGAAAACAATCTATTGCCTGAAGTGAAGTAGATCCTGTCGCATTCAGGCGACTGGCCGCCCGTTACGCGGAAGGACATAGTCTTGTTGATGGGTTCGCCCGCATTCCATTGTATTTGGGAAACGTTCCTTCCAACGCCCCACCACGAGTTCACCCGGATTATGTCTGCATCTGGTGCCCTCCAGTTGATGGGGTCCCTGAGGTTCATGAAAGGAGCGATGATGGCCATTCCGAGGAAGAAGAGCACGATGACGACTCCTACTACGCCGATCTTGCTTGCCTTGAACAGGTCCCAGTTCTGCTTGAAGACCTTCCGATACGCTCGAATCTTCTCCTTGATCCTGTCAGTATCCACCATCTACAACCTCACCCTTGGGTCCATAAAGGCGTACAGCACGTCTGCAGCCACGTTAGCTAGAATAGTCAGAACCGCCAGAAGGAAGAAGACTCCTTGAACGGCGGGATAGTCCTGTTGCAGGGTTGATTGGACGAGGTAGAATCCCATGCCCGGCCAGGAGAATATAGTCTCCGTGAGAACGCCGCCACTGACAACGCCGCCCACCGACATCGCAATCACGGTCACGACCGGAAGCATCGCGTTCCTAGCGGCGTGTTTGTACATCACCTTCCTTTCGCTCAATCCCTTTGCCTTGGCGGTGGTGATATAATCCTCCCCGAGGACCTCGAGCATTGAGTTCCTCATCAGAAGAATGGTGAAAGCGAGACCGACCATCATCAGGGTAATCAATGGAAGCACCATGTGAGTGCCTACGTCCGCGATCTCTGCCCATATGTCTGGATACCCTTGAACCGCTAACTCCGGGGTTACCATGCCTCCGAACGGGAACCAGCCTAGCTGGAAAGCGAAGGCCCATATCAGAATGATCCCGAACCAGAACAGGGGTATCGAGTAGAAGAAAAGAGAGATAACAACCGCACTCAGCTCCATCCTTGTCCCCCTTCTCCAGGCAAGGAGGACGCCTATCAGTACGCCGAACACGGCCTGAAGTATCAGTGCAGAGCCGAAGAGCAAGATGGTGGGCGGTGCTTTCTCCTGGATCTCGGTCCACACTGGTCTTTGAGAGTAAAACGACTTACCGAAGTCCAGTTGCAGCATGCTGGTGAAGTACACCCAGAACTGTTCGAAGATGTTCCTCTCGGCGGTTACCTCGGGGTGGTACAAATCAACGACATCCACCCTTGCGTCAGGTCGAACGACAGTTGCGACCACCGTGTTGTTGGTGTTCAGAATCTTGGCGTCATCGGACTCGACGGCTATGCTGACCCTTCCAAAGGCTACGTTGTATTCGTCCTGGTAGGTGAAGACTCCGCCTTCATCGGCAATCAAGGAGAAAGGTAGAAGCTGAGAATTCGGGAGGTTTGCTGCGAATGCGTAGTGGATTATTGATTCGTTTCCGTCCAGATCTCGTGCGGTGATGGCGACATCATAGTGTCCAGCCTTGTCGGGTATCATTGGACCGGATGAGAACCTCTGCCCAGATGCAGTGAAGAGAACATCAACCATGAAATCCTCGGTCGCTCCGGTCGGGCTTATGTAGGTCACATTCGCTCGAACTTCAACATTGGATGGTGGTGTACCATCGAAGCTGGCGTAGACCGTCACAGTGTCGTTGACAACAGCAGTCCCAAGCCTCTCCATGGGTTCGTTGAAGAACTCCAAACCTCCGTCTTCGAGGAAGTTCACCAGCAAAGGGTCAACAGAGGCATGGACCTGCAGAGGATTCTTGGGGGCATATTCTTCCCGCATGTTGTAGGTCGCATAAAGCTCGGCAGTGTTCCCGTCTTCATCTACCACGTTGATTGTGATCAGATATGCGCCGGGAAGGTCCGCATCAGATATGGAGGCCTCCCGGTAATGGCCAGGTGCGTCAACCCAGTGCCTGAAACCGAACTTCACCAGGAGCCTATCTCGAGTATCCTGCGTCTGACCGGGCTCGATGAAGAACCTGGTCGGGTCTCCGGGCATCAGACGGAAGATTATGAAGAGCAGAACAAGTACGACTAGCAGTGTGATTATGGTGTGTACGGCTCTCTTGATGAGGAATGTGCGCAGCCTCACTTGTTCATCTCCGATCTACTCCGAAGGAAGGGTGGGTCCCTACTCTTCCTTTAGTTTCTTGATCTTGCGCCTTCTCTTCCTCTTTCCACCTTTCATCATCATGAAGGCGACAATGCCCGCCACCACGCCAGCAACGGCGATCCCCGCTCCGACAATGAGCCAGGGGAAGTCGCCGCCGGCCGTGGTTACATCGGCCACCACGGTCAAGGTGAAGTTCCTGTCAGTAGGTTCGTGGTTGGCCAAAGTGGCGGTAATGGTGATCAAATGGTCTTGATCTGAGTCCACTGCCGGCGCTATGAATTCGATGTTCTCGACGCTGTTGATGAAACCGTTCGTATCGGTGGTTCCACTGCTGGGAGTGATCTCCGCTGGGGGATCAGAACTGATGACAACGCTTGCGCCATAGATCGGATTATCGTCCTGATCGGTGATCTTGACTCTCATCAGCGTTGGTCTTCCTTCCTCCATCAGGTCCCCACCCAGCAGGTTCACCAGCATGGACAGGAACAGTGCGCCGGGCGGATGTACAACGATCGTAATCGTAGCGTTCCTTGATTCAGGATAATTCGCGTGTGTTGCCTTCGCATAGATGAACATTGTTCGTTGAGTATCGTTCTTCACTAAGGTCGGCGGTTGGTAGGTCACCTTGAACTGTCCGTTCAGGTCGGTGGTGCCAGTGACATAGTTGGATACTGTGGTTCCCAACACGAAATCCCCATCCGTGGAAGCAACGTATGCCTCAACTGTGGCCCCTTGAAGAACGTCACCGTCAGGGTCCCTAACGGTGGCAATGAACTTGGCTGTCTTATCGGTCTTGACCGCAGTCTGGATCGATGATGTTATTCGCAACGGATCCGGCGGAGGCCGGTGAATGCCCAGCCAGGACCAGTAGGAGAAGATTGTTCCTGCCGCGCCTACAGTCCAGTTGGTGAACTTGTCGGACCTGTAGGCCTCGATGTTGGTCCTGAAGTACAGAACGTCGTATGGTCGGTCAAAGGCCAGCACACCCTGTGCCGTCTTGATGAGGTCGACCTGTTTCTGCGGATCGAGTTCCTCTCTGGCATCAAGTATCAGCTGGTCGAACTCGTCGCTCTGATATCCGGGATAGTTCTGACCCTGGGCCGCGTTCCTTGAGTAGAAGAAAGCATGGAAGTAGTCCGGTGGATCCGAACCTATCCTCCATCCGAGGATGAACATCTGGAAGTCTCGCGCGTCAATTCTCACTACGATCTCACCAAAGGCGGTTGGAACCGATCTGGCATTTATTCCAGCTTCGTTCATCGCCTGTGCGATGAGAGTTCCGGCGGCGGCCCTGATCGGATCGTAGTCGGCGTTGGGGGTCAATATCTCTATCTCGCTATTGCCAATCTCCGGGAATGACCTGCACCCACTCGGGTTCGTATTGGAGCACGGACCGTCCGTGGAGGAATCCCATGGATCGTAGGTGTCGAGCAAAACGTCCGCCGCGGAGAGGTCGTACGGGAACTGGGGCAGTGAGCTGTTGTACCATCTGGCCAGCGTCGGGCTCACAGGACCGTCAGCAACGATCCCGTAGTTCTGCAACAGACTGGTGACGATGGTCTTCTTGTCGATCAAGTGCGCAACGGCCTGTCGGAAGTTCTTGCCCAGGTCCGGGTTCCGAGGATCTCCACCTTGGTATCCGAAAGGCTCCCCTCTCATATTGTAAGATAGATAGAAGAAACCCTTTTCGGCCGTGCTTGTGATGCCGATGTTGGCGTCGTTAAGCAGCTCCGGAACGAATGCGGGTGGGATCGACCATGCGATGTAGTCAACGGCACCGCTCCTGAGGGCGAAGACGGCTGTCTGGGTGGTCTTGAACACCTTGAAGAGCATCCCGTTGATGTACGGCTTGTGGATGTATCCTTCACCTGTGTAGAAATCTTCGAACCTGGTAAGACTGGAGAACTTGCCGGGTTCCCACTGGTCGAACATGAACGCGCCGGTTCCAATCACGTATTCGTCCGGAATGTCCCAGCTCTCGGCCAGACTGTAGTCGAACTTCCTGCCGTCGCTCTCCGGCACGCCGTTCCCGGTATCGGGATCATAGGCAATGCCGAAGGAGGCCATGGCAGATCCGTCTATGTTCTTGTGAATGCCGCACTTGAAGGTTGATGTGTCCTTCTGATAGATGCAGCCTGTACCCTCCCAGAGATATGTGGGGAGTACACTCCAGGACATTGTGGCTCTGTAGAAGTTGGCATACGGGGCCTGCTGCTTGAAATGCACAGCGGCTCTCAGACTCGTGTTGTAGCTGGGGTCAGAGTAGTCCTTGGTCGTAATGCCCCAATCCGATGTCTCGCTGAATCCCTTCAACTCATTGAGATGCAGCCATCTTGTGATGCTGTAGTTCGATCCAGGCAGGTTGTTCTGGTCCTTCAATACGTCCAGTGAGATGGTCCTTGGATCCTTTGCCCACATGTGGTACGTGAACAGAAGATCCTCAATGGTCGCCTGATATCCGTCATGGAAAAAGACGCCGTTGAAGTCGTAAAATGTAGTCACTTCCAGAGGTTTTCCGGGAATGCTTGTGAATTCTCCGTACTCATTATCCTGGAATATCCCGTCTCCGTTGACATCAGTACCTTTCAGGATATACGGCATCAATTCCTCGGTCTCCGGATTCATCTGGGTCACAGAATCGTACACCGGTCCCAGAACGTTCTGGGTCCATACGTCGCCAGATGCGAGTATGTTCCTGGTCTTGGGTTCGTCCTGTGCTCCTATGCTCAGAATCACATCTTCGTCCCCTCTCGTGTTGTCCCCAGCGACATACAGGGGAAACGAACCGAGCAGCAGGGAGAATACAAGTAATACGCTCACAATAGAGGCTATTCCTCTTCGGCTGTTTCTTCCGCCCATTTCCATTCCTCCTCTCCTGACCGCCAAGAAGGCAGAGTGAGAGTGGCATATTGGGTTGACATTAAATACTTTTTCTTGTCAACTGAATATACAGTTTCTGTTTATGCTGGGGGGAATATATAAGGAAATTTGTAAGCGGTTTTGTGTATTATATAACCATTATGGTTGTGGGTTTTGTGGGTTCTTGGGTTTCTGTTGAAGTCGGGGACGGTCTTTGGGAAGCATAGGCTCTTGAGGATAAACCTGTGTCTGAAAACATATCTGAAAGGTCACAACCCGGTCGGGGATCCCGAATCGTCTGGGTAGTACATCCTCTTGCGGCCTTCTTTCCGCACCTGCACGAAGCCCTTCCTAGCCAGTATCCTGAGATTGTAGCTTGCGACCTGCTGACTTATCCCCAGGTCCTCAGCGACGTCCTTCTGGGTCGGGGCCGGCCTGCGCCTCAAAGCGGCAAGAATGGTCATCTGCATGTCGCTCAGTTTGACGCCCTTGTCCCGAGGGAACTTCATCTCTATGGGATAGAAACGCCGATAGATGCTCTCCTTTCTGGATTTGATGAATCCCTGGACCTCCAGTGTTCGTAGATGATAGGACAGGGTCCCGTTGGTGACCTTCATCTTCTCCCTGATCGAATTGTAGTGCTTGCCCGGGTTAGAGACGATGTATCCGTAGATCTGACCCCTAACGAAATGATCCAGGACCTCGTCCTTCTTTATCCTCGTATAAAGCGGGAAGGCGAAGATGTTGAAGAGCGAGAAGCCGGCGGATTCAGTGCTCGCGACGGCCATGGATGCGAAGGCCGCAAAAAGCGCTCCGAGCTGGAAGTACACGAAAGGGATTTCCTCCTCTTCCTCTTCCGGGGGCGGAACGACGATGAAGATCTTGATGGAATCGTCCACTTTCTTCGAATCAAGAGCATCAGCAGAAGCAAGGACGGTGAAGTTGCCACCAACATCGTCCGCCGTCTCGAACTCAGCCCACCAGATTCCGGTTTCATTTGCCGTTGTCAAATTAAGGTACTGGGTTCCGTGGGGATCTTCCATAGTGACGGACACATACGTACCATTCACATCTTCTCCTTCAACCAGGACCAGGCCTTGAAGAAGGAAGACTGATCCTGCCTCATGAGTCTCACCATCGGAGATGAATGACACAATGTAGAAGCTTTGCGGGCTTCCGGCGATGTTGGGAGTGGGTGAGATGTATCCAGGAGAGGAAGCACTGGATTCTTGAGGAATGAAGAAAAGCGAGAGGGCTAGAACAAAGGCAACACTAACAGTGATAATGACCACGTTGGGTCGCATTATTTCCTCTCTGAGAACATATTGGCCTTATGGACTATATAAGTTCATTTGTAGGTGTTTTTGTGTGATATTTAATCCTTGTGTTCTTCCTCTGGGGTTGAGATTGTGGGTTCTTCGGAAGATACTACCTCTTCGGTTGATTCGTCGGATTCGGTTTTCTTTCTTGCCTTTGCCAACAAAATGAGAGAAGCGACCAACAGGACTACAATGACAGCAATCAAGCCCAGCCAACCAATGATAGGCAATATTCCTCCACACAGGGCCCCATCCGGACAATCTGAAACAACTTCATTGTCGACGGTGAAGGGGATTTCGAGTGTCGTTGAATAATCAGTACCATCATAGGCCCTTAATCGGAGCGTGTGGTTACCGTTCTCAAGATCAAAGGTATTCAACAAGAAACTCCAGCGTGATGTGCCGGTTGCGTTCTGCCAACTGCCATCATCGATCCGAACTTCAACCCTGATGATCTCGTCATTCCCATCCTCATCGCTGGCATCTCCCACGATATTGACTTCTCCAGAGAATTCCTGGCCTGGGGATATCGGTACAGAAACCACAGGAGGTTCGTTGTTATCGACGTACACTGTGACAGAGGATACCAAGGAGTAAGCAGCCCCGTCAAAGGACCTTGCGGAAATCGTGTGGGCGTCTTCTGACATGTTCTTGGTGTCGAGAATGAAGCTCCAGCTCTTAGTTCCACTTGCCATTTTCCAGCCGGTGCCATCGATATCAACCTCCACCATGTCCAATTGGTAGTCTCCATCGGGGTCGTGAGCGGTTCCAAAAACGACAACCACGCCGCTGATCGTCTGGCCAGAGGACAATGAGGTTATTTCTACTTCCGGCTTCAAGTTGTTGATGACTTTCAGAATCAGGCTCTCTTGTGCGGATTGGTGATCTGTCTTGACGGCCAAGATCGATATGAGATGATAGGTGTCCTGAATCACCATCGGAGCATTGAATATGACATTTGGCAAACCATCGATGAAGCCGTCGGTATCTGTGATTCCGCTGCTGGGATTGATGACCGCCGGAGGATCGGAATCGATGGTCACGCTCGCGCCGAGGACAGGGTTCTCGTCCCCATCAATGACCTGAATGCCAATAACCGCAGAACCTCCCTCGAGCACCAAATCGCCGCCCTGCAGATCGACCAATAAGGAGAGGAACTTGTCCCCTGGTGGGTGGACCCGAATGGAATCAGTAGTATTCATTGATTCATTGTATCCAGGATGTGTTGCCCAGGCATAAATGAAAACTGTCCTCGTGGTGTCGTTCTTTGCAAGAACGGGAGGAACATATGTCGCATGGAATTCCCCGTTCAGATCCGTCTGTCCGCTGACCAGGTTCGACCTTTGGACACCGAGCAAGAATTCCCCATCTATTGGGTTCACGTAGACATTGACCGTAGCGTCGTAGATGGCACTCCCGTTGGAGTCGGTGACGGTAGCAGTGAACTCTGCTCTTTTGTCCGTCAACACATCAGTCTGGATTGAGGTGATGACCCTCAGGGGATCGGAAAGAGGCTCATGGATGCCTAGCCATGACCAGTAGTTGTAGATGCTCCCACAGGAGCCAACAGTCCAGTTGACGAACTTGTCAGACCTGTACGCCTCGATCATAGTCGGGAAATAGATCACATCGTACGGCCTGTCAAAGGCAAGAACTCCCTGGGATAGTTTGACCAAATCCATCTGGGTCGGACCGTCAAGTTCCTGTCGAGCCATAAGACTGAGCTGATCAAACTCATCGCTCTGATAGCCGGGAGAGTTGTCTCCTTGGGCTGCGTTCCTCGAATAGAAGAGGGAATGTAGGTACTCGGGGGGCTCCCGGCAGATCCTCTGATTGAGGAGAGCCATCTGAAAGTCTCTTGCTTCTATCCTGTCTTCGATTTCGGCCATTCCCATATGTTTCGATCTAGTATTGATTCCGACATCGTTCATGGCCTGTGATATCAAAGTGCCTGTCGCAGCCCTTATCGGGTCATACTCTGCATTGGGAGTAATGATCTCTATGGCGGAGTTCCCGATAACCGGAAACGTCCTGCATTTGCTTGGGTTCGCACTAGTGCACGGACCGTCCATGGAGAGATCCCATGGATCATAAATGTCAAGCAAGGCGTCTGCCGCGATAGGGTCGTACTGGAACAGCGGCAATGAGCTGTTGTACCACTTACTCAGAACAGGGCTAACCGGTCCGTCGCCAACGATACCGTAGTTCTGCAGCAGACTGGTGACGACTGTCTTCTTGTCGATCAAGTGCGCAACGGCCTGTCGGAAGTTCTTGCCTAGGTCCCTCGCCGGATCTCCACCTTGGTATCCGAAAGGCTCCCCTCTCATATTGTATGTCAGATAGGTGAACCCTTCGGGCATTGTCGAGACGATGCTGATATTGGGGTCATCCATAAGCTCGGGCACGAAGGCAGGAGGAATGGACCATGCTATGTAGTCAATGGCCCCACTTCTAAGGGCGAAAACCGCGGTCTGGGTGGTCTTGTACACCTTGAAGAGCATTCCTTCAATATACGGAAGGTGGAGGTATGATTCCCCCACATAATACTCGTCGTTTCTGCTTAGACTTGAGAACTGACCGGGGACCCACTTGTCAAACATGAACGCCCCAGTTCCGATTACGTACTCGTCGGGAATGTCCCAGCTCTCGGCCAGAACGAAGTCAAAATCAAACGGATGGGAAGATGGCACACCATTCCCAGTAACAGGATCATAAGCAATGCCGAAGGAGTCCATGGGGGATCCGTCTGGGTTCTTGTGAATGTCACACTCGAAGGTTGAGGTGTCCTTCTCATAGATGCAGCCGGTGCCCTCCCAAAGATAGGTTGGCAAGACCCTCCTGGACAATGTTGACCGGTAGAAATCCCAATAGGGAGCCTGTTGCTTGAAATGCACAGCGGCTCTCAGACTCGTGTCGTAGCTGGGGTCAGAGCAGTCCCTCGTAGTTATGGCCCAATCCGACGTCGTAGTGAATCCCTTCAGCTTGTTCAGATGCAGCCATCTTGTGATGCTGAAGTTCGAACCCGGAAGATTGTTCTTGTCCTTTAGAACGTCAAGGTCGATGTTTTTCGGGTTCATTGCTTCCACGTGGTAAGAGAACAGAAGATCTTCCACCGTCGCCTGGTACCCATCATGGAACAGAACGCCGTTGAAGTCGTAGAATGCGGTCACTTCCAGAGGTTTCGTAGGTATGTTTGCAAAGACTCCGTATTCATCGTCCTGGAAGACCCCGTCACCGTTGGCATCGGTTCCCTGTAATATGTAAGGTCTCAAATCCTCCGTCTTAGAGTCGATCTTGGTCACAGAATCGTACACAGGATCGAGAACGTTGTGGGTCCAGACGTCATTTGTAGCGAGTATGTTCCGGATTAATGGCTCTCCTTGTCCCCCGATCCTCAGAATTGGATCGCCTTGGGCCAAAACACTGTCAGGCATAACTACCGTGAATCCACCAAGAACGATGGCAAGAACGATGAGATAGCTCATGGAAGATCCGAACGCCCTCCGATGATTCTCATGATCCATTCTGCTTCCCTCCGTGACAACCTCCTTAGGTCACAGCAAATCTCAAATCACGTTTGAGGATATATAGCCTTTCCTATGACGCGCCAGGAATCCGCTGGCCCATGCCTTTGCCGGAAAATTATCGAAACAGATCTCAGCCAAATCTATTAGTACCCAGTGCACGATTTGAAGGCGGGTGTAGATTCTAGATGGATATTGAACGGCAAAACACCTGCAGGCATTGCGGCGTTGAGCTCGATGAGACTTCGACCTGTCCTCTGTGCGGCGAGTTCTACGGTGTGTCCAAGACCGGAACCACTCCGATCCCCGTCAAATCGCAACTGCCGACAACGATGATCACAGATGAGAGGAGCTGCAAGGTCTGCGGCCACATCATGGATGACGATACCCCCACTTGCCCCATGTGCAACAGCCCCATTCTGTCAGAAGAGAAGAAGGAACCTGAGTTCCGATGTCCGATATGCGAGAATCCCATCGAGCAGGACGCCTCGGTCTGCCCCTTCTGTGAGGTCGACCTTCAAGGAAAGGAGGAAGAGAAGAAGGAGATGAGCTTCAGGTGTCCAGCGTGTCAGGAGATAATGCAGATCGACGATCATCAATGCAAGAAATGCGGGGCAAAGATATGGCTGGACCTGGAGGAGGAAGTCCGCAGGATCGAGGAATACCGGTGTCCGATGTGCGATGAGGTTGCGCAAGAGGATTCCGAGAAATGTGCCAAGTGCGGCGCGGACATATGGATGCGAGATGAGGACGCCCTCAAAGAGGAGGCCACTTCCAAGTTGGAGGAGGCGGTGACCCAGATCAAGATCGAGAAAGAAGAAACTAGTTCCGACCTCTCGAACGCCATAGAGTTCCTGACGGTCGCACGGGAGGCAATGGACTTGAATGACTACGGAAGAGCATCAAGGTGCGCCTCGCTCAGCCTGGACCTTGCCAGGTCCGCGGGGTTCCAAAAGAGATTGCTGGTTGATGCGCTGCAGAGAGCGGAGAATACGGTGACCCTGGTCAACAAAAAGGGCGGGGACGTGGTCAAGGCGATGGAACTTCTGGAGAGCTCCAAGGACGAGGTCCGGAAAGGCAACTACAGAAAGGCGCTGAAGATGGCCATAAGGGGAAAGGTGCTCGCCGAGTCCACGATCGGTCAAGAAGCAGTTCTGATGATAGATGCTGACAGTCTTGAATGAAATATCACTTCATGATAGATATTTGTTAATAGAATTGTGAGATTGTCCTCAATCGGACATAATCATATTGAATCGTTCCAAAAATTACTTATTGATTGAATGACAGATATGATGAAAGTTGAGGGCCTCGACGGAGGAGGTCGGTGGGAAGCTTTGGAACAGCACTACCTAACGGTTATCAATTGTCCGGGTTGCAACGAACAGCTCGAAGAGCTCGATGTGGTGTGCCCGTGGTGCGGCGCTAAGGTCAGAGAGGCTGCTAGATTTTCTAAGGAGAAGGATTCCCATTTGCGTGAGTACAGGCTGATAGTCGAGGGCGCGATGGCATATGCCATGACCATCATTGCCAACGGCAAGAGGAACGGTGCCTTGTTCCCCGCTGCGGAAACCCTACTGGCGAGGGCAAAGGTCGCGCTTTTGGAGAAAGAGTACCCGGTGGCGCTGGAGATGGCCTCCCGCTGCGGTCTGGAAGCCGAGGATGTCGCGAGGCAGTTCGATGCTTTGCTCCTTCGACTGGGGAGAGCCGAGAGGAAGATCAACCTTGCGAGCGAAGCTGGGGGAAACGTGGAAGAGGCACTGGAACTCTTGGAGAAGGCCAGGGCCGAGATGGGGAAGGGAGAATACAGAAATGCGATCAAGTTCTCCATACGCAGTTCTGCCAATGCGGACAAATCCCGTATGATGCATGACGCCTGGAAGGTGGAGGTCGGGGACTACCTCTAAAGCCGATTGGGCAAATCTTTTCTATTCCATTCCGTTTCACTAACCGGGTTTCTGATGGCGCATGCGATTGTTCCCTTTCCGGAGGTCTGCACGGGTTGCAGATTGTGCGAGATGGTCTGTTCTCTGTGGCATGAAGATGTTTTCAATACGGAGAGATCCAGGATAAGAATCACAAAGAAGGGCGTCAGGCTGGACGTGCCCGTCGTCTGCACACAGGGAAATGCGTGTGAGCAGGAATGCGCCGCGGTCTGCCCGGTCGAGTGCATCAGGGTGGTCGAGGGAACCGCCATCGAAGTGGTAGAGGATGAGTGCAACGGTTGCGGGGCGTGCATTGAAGCGTGTCCTTTCGACTGCATCTGGATGAAGGGGGATATTGCGATCAAGTGCGACCTGTGCCATGGCGACCCGATGTGTGTCAAGTTCTGCCCGATGCAAGCTGTGCAATACCTGGACGGTTCTGAAGGGGGAGTGAGCGAGAAATGGACAGAGGCCAGAACGCTCTCGGGAGGTGATTGATTGGAGGGCTACGGTGGAAGCATCCTGCATGTGAACCTCGGCACGGGCAAGATCTCCAAGGAAGCCCTGCCTGATGAAATGGTCCAGAAATACCTGGGCGGGGTCGGATTCGCAGTCAGGCTTCTTTACGACAGGTCGCAGCCCAAGCATGACGCCTTCGACCCATCAAACCCGCTCATAGTGACACCGGGGCTCTTCGACGGGTTCGGGGTGCCAACGGGCGGAAAGGTCGTCTTCTGCACAAAGTCACCGCTCACAGGTCTGATAGGGGATTCGGTCATGGGCGGGAGCATAGGGTCGGAGCTCAAACATGCTGGATATGACGCGGTGGTCATCACTGGCAGAGCCAAGGAGCCCTCATATCTGCTCATAGACAGCGACAATGTGGAGATCAAGGATGCATCGGATCTGTGGGGGTCGACGGTACCAGTTACGGCCGAGAAGGTCAAGGAGAAGGAGGGCGACGTCAAGGTAGCATCCATTGGACCAGCCGGAGAGAATTTGGTGAGATACGCATGCGTCGACTGTGATGACAGGCAGGCAGGCAGGGCCGGTGTGGGCGCGGTGATGGGATCCAAGAATCTCAAGGCGATAGCCGTTCGGGGCACAAAGGACCTCGTTCCGCATGACCCGAAGGCCTTGCTGGACCTCAATCTGGAATACCTCAACAAGATGACCGAGAGCTCCGCATACGAGTCGGACACCAAGTACGGGACAGGCGAGTTCTTGGAGTGGATCAACGCCGACCGAGGCGTCTTCCCAACGCGGAACTGGAGAGAGGGGATGTTCGACGAAAGAAAGGAGATCGACCCTTACCACTGGGCGCCGATATACACGAAGAAGAACAAGGCCTGCTTCTCGTGTTCCAAGCCCTGCGGCAGATTGTTCACCATTGACGAAGGGAGATTCGCGGGACTGGCAATCGATGGAATCGAATATGAGACCTTGTACTCCCTAGGGGGAGTGTGCGGGACTGGTGACATAGAGACGGTCGCGAAGGGAAACGAGATCTGCGACCACGAAGGCATGGACACGATATCAGCCGGAGATGCAATCGGGTTCGCCATGGACCTGTATGAGAACGGGATACTGACAAGAGAAGAAACAGGCGGTTTGGACCTGAACTTTGGGAACTCGGATGCTGAGCTTAGGTTGCTGGAGATGATCGCCAGAAGAGAAGGTCTAGGTGACATTCTGGCCGACGGGGTCAAGGTGGCTGCCGAGAGAATCGGAAAGGGCGCCGACAAGTATGCGGTCCACGTGAAGGGAATGGAGCCTCCGGCTTACGATGTAAGGGGGATCAAGGGAATGGCCCTGGCCTTCTTGACCTCGACACGGGGTGCATGCCATCTGAGGACATGCGCATATGCGCTCGAGCTCACCGGGAAGTTCTGGAAGTTCAAGGACGTGGACAGGTTCTCATCCGAGGGAAAGGGCGAAGAGATAACCGACATGGAGGACCTGGTGGTCCTGTACGACGTTCTGGGCGTGTGCAAGTTCTCCAGGGGATACTTCTTTGCAGAGGGGTTCATGGATGTTCTGAAGGCGGTGACGGGGGCGAAGATCAGCGAAGAAGAGCTGCTCAGGACGGGTGAGAGGATAAACAACCTGAAACAGCTTTACAACCTGCGAGAGGGTATGACCAGGCAGGATTATGTTCTACCAGAGAAGATAACGAGCGTACCCATACCGGAAGGAGAATCGAAAGGGCACCTGGTGACGGTGGAAGAAATGGACAAAATGCTGGAGGATTATTTCAACGCCAGAGGATGGGGTCCGAACTCTGTTCCCACTAGAGAAAAACTGAATGAACTTGGCATAGATTTCTGATCAGGAGTCCTTCAAAGACTCAAGCAAGATTCTGGAAGAATCAACGACCAAAGAGGGATCGGTCTCCGGAGGTACAACGACAACAAGTATCCTCTTCCTTCCCGCGTTCATAATGACCGTCCTTACATCGGATGAGTCCAATACTATCCTCTGCGGAGCGCTCTTCTTGAGTTCTATGGCGGCGGTTACGCCAGCACCCATGATCGTTGCACTCATTATTGCAAAAGTCTCTCTGGAGACGTCCTCTGGTATATCACTGTCCACTACAGCTCCATCTTTGCTGATAATCACTGATGCCATCGCACTGCAGTCGTTCTTCAAAGTCGCCAGTAAACCTTTGTATGACATTGTTATCCCTCTTTCTCGATCTTGAACACGCAATTCTCTGCGCCGAGAGTCTCGCACTCCGTCTCGACGATCTTGACCTGTTGCTGCATGAATATCTCCAGCACCTTGCTGAGAATTCCCCTCAGCCTGTGGCATGTTTCCAGTCCGGTGCCGTCATCCTCGGAGACCTCGATGCAGCCCTTAACGATGATCCGGTCGTTCTCGAATGAAATGCTGTCCACCCAGCCCCTGCCCACAAGCACGTTCGATATGACGTGGATGAACTCGTCGGGAGTCTTCTCCGCTATCTTGGCCATCTCCTCACCCAGAAAAAGACCCTCGCGGTAGAAAAGCCCGTGCGAAGCGTAGGACATGACGCCTTCGTACAAGTTCCTGATCTTCGCTATTTCATCCTGAGATACCTTTACGAATCTCATTCCTTCGTGCCAGTCGGGTTAGTATTTATAATCCTTTTGAGCCGATTATCTCTCGCGACACTCAGGGCACAGAAGCTGACCGTCCAGCTCCACCAACGATGTGGAAAAAGCACGGCAACTCTCGCAGTAACCGCTTTCTATCTCCATCCCCGCGTCGGTCATCCCGATCTTCTGGTACTCCCGGGTAACCTCAATGAGACCTGGCCACAGCTTGAGGATGTCGTTCTCGGTCACCAGCCCGTGCAGTTCCGAGTCCTCGGTCACGACTAGCCTCCGGACGCCTTCCTCGGACATCTTCCGAGCGGCCTCCTCCACCTTCACATGCGGATGTACGGATATGACCGGGGCGGTCATTATGTCTGAGACCTTCAGCTTGGAAGGTAGCATATCCTGGGCGACCACCTTCTGCACAACGTCGTAGTCGGTCATTATCCCGATGGCTTTTTTCCCCTCAACAACGACCAAAGCGCTGACGTCCTCTTTTTTCATCAAAGCTGCGGCTTCCGAGACGGTCTCGCCTCGAGTAATGGTCGCCGGATCCCGGGTCATGACCTCCATGACTGGCACCTTTCTGTACACTGAGTTCACCGTTCGAATAGTAAACAGGTTTTGAAGATAAATCTTTTCTCCCTGACATGTCGATGGTCGACTCGATATGAGAATCATGTTTGATAATCCCAAGGGAACGGATTTTACTGCGTGCAGGAATAGATGTAGTAAGTAGTCCACATGAACGACCTAGCCACATTCATAGTCATCAACATGGATCAGAACGCGAAGATCCCCGAAGATTTGATGGATGTTCTGAAGAAGCACGGATGGATGATGGTCAGGGAGAACTCGATATTCGTACTTCCCTGGGAGAGGATTCTGGAGGCAAATGGGAAAAACGTCAGTGAGCTCATGGCACGCATAGAGAATGTGCGCTTGACGCTCAGGAAACTGGGATTGGATTACGACATAAGGACGATGGGATCGGACCAGATACCAACATGATATTCTTCTTCAGAACCGACAGGTGGAATCGTAGGGTTTAAGATATCGGACACATTTATTGGGTCGATGTACTCCATTGAGGAGGGAACCCTAGCAGTTAGAATTGCCCGAAAGGTCATCGAGTGCTTTGTGGAGGGGAAGCCGTATCCAGACTTCAACTTCCCAGAGAGCTTCGAGGCCGAGTCTGGAGTCTTCGTCACCATCAACACCCATCCAGAGGATCAACTGCGGGGCTGCATCGGCTACCCATCACCCATATTCTCGCTCAAGAGAGCACTTGTGAAAGCAGCCGAGGGTTCCACCGAGGACCCGAGGTTTCCCCGCCTGTCTTCCGAAGAACTGGACAGGGTCACGGTTGAAGTCAGCATCCTGACCTCTCCGGAGCAGATAGAAATCAGCAAGGCGGCCGAATATCCCAAGAGAATAGACGTCGGGAACGATGGGCTCATTGTGGAGAAAGGGCCCTACCGCGGTCTTCTCCTGCCCCAAGTCGCCGTGGAGTGGAAATGGAACGAGGAGGAGTTCCTCTCGCAGACGTGCATGAAAGCCGGTCTTCCTCCGGATGCGTGGTTCGACAAGGACACCAAGATATTCAAGTTCAATTCAAGGATATTTGGAGAGATCTCCCCGGGAGGAGAGGTGGAAGAGAAGACCCTTGGTGGCTGAGATGCGGGTTGTTGAGGGAAGAGCATTCTTCCGGGGAAGGTTTGAGGAGTGTTGCATCGGCATAGAGAACGGGAAGATCGCCGAGATCAAGAAGATACTGAAGGGCGATGAGCGCCACAATTTCGGGAGCAACTACATCCTCCCTGCGGGAATTGACATTCACGTCCATTTCAGGGAGCCTGGCAGGACGCACAAGGAGGATTTTCGTTCAGGGTCTGCGGGAGCTGTCTGCGGAGGGGTGACCACCATCTTCGATATGCCCAATAATGACCCCTCGATAGTAGATGTCCGGACCTACCAAGAGAAGCGCGGGATTGTGGGAAGCAAGGCGAACGCGGACTTCGGCCTTTATGCGGCTCTCAAGGAGAACAGCCCCACTGACGAACTATCCAAACTGGGATGCCCGTTCAAGGTCTACATGACCGGAACGGCTGCGGGACTGGGATTCGGCGAGTACGATAGGCTGGGTGAGGTATGCGGAGGCGTGGGAGAGGACCGGCACGTGGGCATCCACTGCGAGGACAAGAGCCTGGTGGGATTCGGTGGGAGAGACTTGGAGGATTTTCTGAAAGTGAGGCCCAACGAGGCCGAGGTGGCCGCCATCAAGAGGGTCATCAAATCTACGGACAGGAAGATCCATATCTGCCACGTGAGCGCCAAGGAGAGCATTCCTCTCCTGGAGAACCCAAGGCTGACCTCGGAGGTCACGCCCCATCATCTTCTGCTCAACATGAACTCTGATCTGGAAGGCTTTGGCAAGACCAATCCCCCCCTCAGAACCAAAAACGACCAAATGGCGATGTGGGAGGCATTAGCATCCGGGAAGATCGACATCATCGCATCAGACCACGCACCGCACACGATGGAGGAGAAGGAGCAGTCGTTCGAAGCGGCACCCTCAGGGGTTCCCGGCGTCGAGACCTCGATCCCGGTGATGCTGGCATATGTGAAGAAAGGGAACATCACGATCGAAAGGCTGATAAACGCGATGATGGAGAGACCGGCGGAGATCATGGGTCTGAACAAGGGGAGGATCGAGGTTGGGATGGACGCGGACCTCATAGCAGTGGACATGCACAACATCACCAAGATAAGGGGAGATGACCTGCACTCCAAATGCGGATGGACACCCTTTGAGAATCGGGAAGGCATCTTTCCACTGGCCACGTTCCTGAGGGGGAGGCTGGTGGCCAAGGACAGAGAGATGCAGGAGACCGGAAAAGGCAAGCTGGTCCCCGGAGATGAAAAACCTTAACTGTTTTTGTCATATGCGTAGTGAACTCGATGGCTTCATTCCTGCTTCCGATTGCGAACTGGTTCAAGGACGTTATCCAGGTCGTCGGCTATCCAGGTATCTTCCTGGCGATGCTGGTCGAGGGCATAATAACACCCATTCCCAGCGAGATAATCATGCCGTTCGCCGGTTACCTGGCGGCCCAGGGCCAGTTCAACATAGTTCTCGTCATCCTGGTGGGTTCTCTTGGAGCGGTCATCGGTTCCACCGGAGCGTATTACATCGGCTACAGTCTGGGGAGACCTTTCATCCGAAAATACGGCAAGTACTTCCGTCTCAGGGAAGAGCACATCGTCAAAGCTGAGGATTGGTTCGAGAAGTACGGGGACGCTGCCATATTCATCGGACATTCCCTGCCTGGAACCAGGTCGTTCATCTCATTCCCTGCTGGGATAGGGAAGATGAAGCTCCGCAATTTCCTGATATTCACGTTCGCCGGAGCGATGGTCTGGAACACGGTGCTGGCCCTACTGGGCTATTTCCTTGGCGATGCGGTGTTTGGCCTGGCAGAGACCTTCGAGTACTTCGATATAGCCGTACTTCTGAGCTTGTTGCTGGTGCTGGTAGCCTATTTCCTATGGAAAAGAAAGAAGAATCAGGAAGAGTAGTAGTACTCGCCTTTTGCCTTCTGGTCCCTGTCCTTTGAAGATCCTAACTTGTTGATGCGGGGCCTGTTGGTCTCGCTGTCCCTTCTGAAAGTTATCTCCACCATCTTCAGGAACTTGTTCATCCCATCCCTCATTCCGAAGGGGCCTTCGCCAATGCCATTGACCCCCGGCTCTCCGCCGAAGACCATCAGAGAATCCGACACGAGATCCAGGAAGTAGACGTCGTGGTCCACAATGAGCCCGCTCAGCCCTTTCTTCTCCATGGTCCTTCTGATCGTCTTGGCCGCCTGCATCCTCTGGTTGGAGTCCAGGTAGGCAGAAGGTTCGTCAATGAGGTACAGGTCCGCCTTCCTTCCGAGACACAGAGCGATGGCGACCCTCTGCAGTTCGCCTCCTGATAGGCTCTTCAACTCCCTCTCAAGGTGTGGGGAGACCCCCATCGGCTGAAGTATCTGGCCCTGGAAGAAGTCCTCCTGGAACTCCTCGTACATCTCTGTCATGAAAAGCTCCTTCACCGAACCAGCGAACTTGGTCTCCAGGTATTGAGGCTTGTAGCTGACCGTGACCTCGGTGCTAACCACCCCCGCAGTGGGCTTGAACTCGCCTGCCAGCATCCTGACGAATGTGGTCTTTCCGGTGGCGTTGGGACCGACCACTCCAACGACCTCCCCAATGCCGATACTGCCCTCACCAGTGTTCAAAGTGAAATTCTTGAATCTCTTCTTAAGGGGCTCAAAGTGCAACAATGGAACCTTCGACCATTCCTTCCTGGGCGGGTGGGACTCGAACTTGATCGCGGTATCCCTGAACCGGACGTTCTCCTCCTTCATGTAGCCTCCAAGGTAGACGTTGATGGCCGACCTCACCTGGCGCGGATGGGAAAGAACGCCGAATGCCCCCTCTGACCCGTACATGAGATAGACGTTGGTAGCGAGGAAATCGAAGACGGCCAGATCGTGCTCCACCACCACCGCGGGTCTGTTCTTGGCGAGCTTCTGGATGGACTTCGCGACCTGGAGGCGCTGGTAGATATCCAGGTACGATGAAGGCTCGTCGAAGAAATAGACATCCGCCTCTTTGAGCAGTGTGGCGGCGATGGCCAGTCGCTGCATCTCCCCTCCCGAGAGCTTCTTCACATCCTTGTTCATGAAACTGGTAAGCTCCAGTTCATCCTGAACATCCGAGAGCTTGTCGTTGTGATCTGCCTTCTTGAGGAGGTCGGAGACGACGCCTTTGTACACCTTTCCGAGGTGGTCGACGTACTGCGGCTTCATTGCCGCTCCCCATTCTCCCTCAGCGATCTTCTCGAGATAATCGTGAAGTTCCGTTCCGGCGAAATGGTCGAGCACCGGCTCCCAGCTGGGTTCCTCATCATATTCCCCCAGATTGGGCACCAGTTTTCCTGAAAGTATGGAGATGGCCGTTGTCTTTCCAATCCCGTTGGGTCCCAGCAGACCCACTACCATGCCGCTCTTCGGACAGGGCAGTCTGTAGAGCTGGAAGCCGTTCTCACCGTACTGATGTACCAACTCCCCCTCCAACTCCTCGGGAAGGCCTATGATCCTGATGGCGTCAAAGGGGCACTTGTTGATGCAGATGCCGCACCCGACGCACAGCTCCTCGGATATGACAGCCTTACCGTCCTCCCCCAAGACGATTGCTTCGCTACCCGTTCTCACCGGAGGGCAATATCTTATGCATTCGAGGGAACATCTCTTGGACTGGCACCTATCCCTCAAAAGGACCGCGATTCTCACGAACCCTTTCAATAGGACCAATCTATTTAAACAATCCCAACGCTTTTTTAGAGAGAGTCAGATTACCAAAGTGATTCGTATGATTCCAGGCGGACGGATGAATCCGAGACAGATGAAGAGAATGATGAAACAGATGGGGATCGAGTCCGAGGAGATAGAGGGAGTGGAAGAGGTCATCATCAGGACGGTCTCCAATGAATACATTTTCAGTCATCCGGATGTGACCAGGACGACCGTTCAGGGGCAGGAGACCTGGCAGATAGTCGGGACCGCGGATGTGGCCGAGAGGGACGGGGATGTGAGCATCCCGATCGAGGACATAAAGCTGGTCGCGGAAAAGGCGAACGTCTCGGAAGAGGAAGCTAGGAAGGCCCTGGAAGAATGCGATGGAGAACCTGCTGAGGCTATTGTGAAGTTGATGAGCGGGTAAAACTCGGCTTTTTCAGTACTAATCAGTCGGTGGCGGCGGTGCCTCGTCTTCAGGTGGTGGGGGCGTCTCCTTGTCGGGCGGAGCAGGCGTCTCATCCGGAGGCGGTGGCGTCTCTTTGTCCGGCGGCGGAGGCGGTTCGTCAGGTTCGGGCACCTGATCCTCTTCCATCGGTGGGGGAGGCATTGCAACTTCCATCCTGGCCCTCTGGGCGGCCCTCTTCTTCCTGAGCCGCGCCTGTCTCCTTCTCTTCTCCCTGAGTTTCTCTTCCTCTTCCTTCTTCCGTTTTCTGCCGCTGGCGAAGATTATTGGGAGTGCGATGGCAACGAGAAGGATCATCAAGACTATGATCCACCAGTACTCTGCGAGGAAGTTCCCCCCGGTGGTTCCGTCATCATCGTTGGGTATTAGCGGAAGGTCGTCCTGACCGTCAAGTATCCCGTCGTCGTCGGTGTCGTTGTCAAGCGGGTCGGTCCCGATGGCGATCTCGTCCGCATCCTCCAGGCCGTCGTCGTCAGAGTCCCTGCTGAGCGGGTCGGTCCCTATCTGGTTCTCGTAATCGTCCGTCAGACCGTCGCCGTCGCTGTCCTTGGCGGTCACGTCGACCCATGTTGTGTCCGTATCCTTGTTGCCGGAAGAATCGGTCACTTCGAGGGTTATCGTGTAGTTACCAGGAATGTCAAAGGTATACAATGGGTTGGACCCTGTCAACAATACCGGGCTTCCATCATAATCGAACGTCCAGTTGAACTCGTCCACGTTGCCGAAATTGTCGCTGCTTCCCCTTCCGTCCAAGGAAACGACCGTCCCTTGCTCGATAGCTCGTCCCGGACCCGCATCCGCGACGGGTGGCGTCTGGTCAACGACCGTGAACGTCTCCCACGAGGCGTTCCAGTTACCGCTTGTGTCCTTAACGGCCATGAAGTAGGAGAACTCGCCGAGGGCGCCAAATGAAAGCTCATAATAGTAGTTGGCCACGACTCCCGGGTTCTCGATCATGGTGAAGTTGCCCATCGGACTGCCTGCAGGGGTGTAGATGATCACCCAGGCTCCAGCGAGCTCGAAGTTGTCGGTCGCATTCGCGGTCAGATTGAGGTCGCTGTACACTTCGACCTGCGGGTTGCTCTGAAGCGGCGTCACCGAGGGTCTGGTATCGTCCTCTATCCTGAAGGTCCCGCCCAGCGTGTTCCAGTTGCCCACGAGGTCGGATACCCATATCATGTAGTCGAACCTTCCAAGAAGATCATAGCTTCTGGATAGCCAGTAATTCCCGGGGCTTTCCTCGTTCATGGAATAGTTGCCAACAAAACCGCCGCTCGGGTCGCTGATGTTCACCCACGCTCCGAAGACCACGTGGTTGTCCGAGACGGACGTGGTTATGTTGACCTCGAAGAACACTTCCTGCGGGTTGGGGTCGGCACCGATGCTGATGAAGGTCGGGTAAAGGGTGTCATGTATGGTGAATGAGCCGCTGGAGCTGTTCCAGTTACCGCTGAAATCGCTCGCCCAGATGGTGAAGTTGTACGTGCCCAGTTTGTCGTAGAAGTCCTTGTAGAAGTGCTGAAGTGCCAAGATGAAGAAGCTCATTGAGGTGTTGGTGAAAGCGAGGCCGTCGGGGTCGGTGATGTCGATCAGGACCTGGTCCACCTGGTGGTTGTCGGTCACGAACAGGGTGACGTTCACGGATCCGTGTATCTGCTGGGCTGCCGGGTTGATGCCGAGGTTGTTCATCTCGGGAGGCGTCCAATCATCGATGATGAACGAACCCTGCGAGGAGTTCCAGTTGTCGTACACATCAATTGTCCAGATGGTGAAATCGTAAGTTCCCAGCTCGGTGTACATCCTGCGGTAGTAGTAGAGGTCACCAGGCCCGGATGTCATGGACACGTTGGTGGTTGTCATGTCTGGCGCCACTACCTTGATCCACACATCGACCAGCCCGTAATCATCCCACACGTCCGCTGAGATGTTCACGAAGCCGAAGATCTCCTGTGGGTTCGGTGTCGCGGCCACGTTCTGAATGAGAGGCGGATTGCGTTCAATGGTGCACACCCGCATTGTGTCTATCGCATAGTTGCCGGCGGTGTCTGTCACGTTCAGGTCGACATCATAGCAGGATGCGGTCAGGAATGTGTATTGGGGGGTCACCCCCATCATGGTCTGCGGGGTTCCGTCGAAGAAGGTCCACACATAGGATGCGATCTGGTAGTTGTCGCTGGATCCGGTACCGTCGAAGTTGACCGCTGTCCCGATCAGTACATTGAATTGATCAGGTCCCGCATCGGCAATGGGGAAGGTCGAATCCTGGACGACGAACTGCCCTCCGGTGGAGTTCCACAACCCCAGACTGTCGACAGCCCAAGCTATGAAGTTGAACGTTCCGAGGATATTGTACGCATCATCATGATAGAAACTGTCGAAGAGTCCGCTGTCCATGGTAAAGTTGGTAACGGCCGATAACGGGTCGGTGATCTCCACCCAGACGTTGGATAAGAGGAAGTTGTCCGTCACATCCAAAGAGATATTGACCGATCCAAACACCTCTTGAGGTGATGGAACGGCTAGAAGGCTGCTCAACTCCGGAGGGGTCGTGTCCTGTATCGTGAACATCCCAGATGATGTGTTCCAGTTGTTGTTGATGTCCTCGGCCCAGATGTCGAATGTGTAGTCCCCCAGGTCGGGGTATGTATCGTAATAGAAGTACTTCCCGGAACCGACATCGAAGCCCATGGTGAAGTTCCCGAAGGGGGTCAGGTCGGGATTGGTGATGGCCACATCTACCCTGTTCACGCCTGTGTTGTCCAGTACCAGTGAGGAGATGTTCACGAGTCCGAACACTTCCTGCGGATTGGGCTGCGCGTTTACCTCCAGGATCAAGGGCAGTTGTACGTCTATGACATCCACGATGATGTTCCCGCTGTTGTTGAGGAAGGTCTCGCCGAGAGAATTGGAATAGCCGTCCACGTTGAACGACTGTGCCCCGACCGCGTCTGCCCTAACCTGCCAAGAGACCATGCCTGTGGCCCCATTGACGAGGCTCCCTATGGCAGATGGATTGGAACCCCCGACCAAGGTAAGTCCTCCGGGCAGGTTGATGCGTCCGTTGACGTTCCACCCCTCGAGCTGTCCCAGGTTGGTGATGTTGGCGAACACGGTGAACTGGCTCCCGAAGAGAACGCTGGAAGGAGCGTTGACATCAACTGTGTAATATGGAGGGACGATCTCGGTGTAGCTTCCCATGTGCGCAAGTGAGAAAGGCTCATTCGCAGGACCCATGATGGTCCCGAACGCTCGAACCTTGAAGAGAATGTCACCCCTGGCGGAATTGAAATTCAGCTGTTCGACATTGCTGAGAGAGAAGCTGGAACGTCCAAGTTCGTTCCTGGTGGGCATCTCGTAAACGTAGAGATCGAGATCATTGGGCGGCCAGTGCTGGAAGGGATAGCTGGTGCCGATGTAGATGGAGTGCTTCTGCCAGGCCAGGGTTGCCTTGTCGTCGGCGGCCACAGAACCCCTGTAGAACCTGTACCTGAGGGAGTCGTTTACGAACCCTTCGATGTGATAGTCCATCCAGGTGAGGGTCTTGTCCATGTCGATGTAGCCCCATCCGGTAACGTTGTCCACGCCGGAGACCCCCCAGTCCTCCGCATGGTTGATCATGAGCGCCCTATATACGGCGGGAAAAAGAGATGAATCGTTGGTGTAGTTCATCATGAGAAGAGTGGCAGCTGCGACGTGGGGTGCTGACATGCTCGTCCCGGACATGGATATGAAATCGTTCGCGGTCGCCCACTTGGTGTTGGCGGACATGATGTTCTGACCAGGTGCCACAACTGTCGGGGCTATCCTCCCGTCGTCCAGTGGACCTCGGCTGCTGAAACCGCTGATGGAATCGCCGACCCTTGAGTCGGAATTGGCATCGTTCATGCTTCCCACGCAGAATATGTTGAAGGCGTCACCAGGAATGCCAACCGTACCTGAGCCCGGACCAGAGTTGCCGGCCGAAACCGCAATAGGGATACCGAGGTCGTCTATGACCGCGTCCAGGAATCGGGAGGGTCCGCTGTTACCGTTGGTCAGGCCTCCGCCTCCGTAGCTGAGGCTCAAGATATCAGCGCCGGCCGTCTGGACCGCCCAATCGGTGATCTTCATGAAGTCTCCCCAGTCTCCTCCGCCGAGTCCGTCGCTCGTGTCATATCCGAACTTGCCGTCGATAAGGTTGCGCATGCCGTGTGCAACACCCTGGTAGGTGGTGTCGTTGCTCAGGATGATGCCTGCGATGTGAGTTCCGTGACCGTGGAAATCGTCTGTCGAAACTGGATTGTCTATGTACCTTGGGTCGAACTGGCCGTTGTCGTGAACGACCTTCTCGAATTCCTCGTGCAGGTTGGGATGTGTTCCGTTGATGCCAGTATCCGTGATCGTCAGGTCCCAGGGTCCTCCAGTTATGCCGCTGCTCCACATGACGTTGGCGTATATCGCGTTGGGACTGTGGTCCAGGTGCGGGTACATCTTGAAGCTGGCGTGGACGAAACCTACATCCAGTCTATCAGCAATCGCTTGGACGGAGTGGACCGGAACCCAGGCTGAGAAAGAATTGAAGAGATGCCCCTGATAGCCCATTCGGTAGCCCAATGATCCAAGGCGGCTGTACAGCTCCTCCTGGATAAGGGCGTTCTCGACCTCGGTGATGTCCAATATCTCCTTTCGGATCTCGTACGTCTTAAGGTCGATCTTCAGGTTGGTCTGCTCTAGATGGCTGACCTCGGATGGCGTCATGGTGTTCTCGATCGGTCCCATGATGGAAACTGCATCAGCGGGCATCCTGGCCTTTGCACCGTGATATATCGCCGTCCTCTCGTCCATCAGTGCCTGGAGCGCAGACTTGTGCTCCGCCCTGGTCTTCAGACTAATCTCGTGAGAGGGCTGTTCCCTCATCTCCACCACGATGGAAACGATCTCGTTCTGTAAGCTCTCGTCCCCCATGGCCTCCAGGAGTTTGGGATCGATCTTATACGAAGACCCATCCGCAAGGCCCAGTTCATATTCCGCCAGTGATTCAAGGTCCTCGAAAAGAATGCTTTCCCCAAGGTAGCTGGTCCTCTCCTCGACCATGTCTTTGACGATGAGATACCTCTGACCCGATACCGGACCAAACAGATATTCACCCTGAGGAAGCGGTTCCTGCAACGCCTCTTCTGCTTGTTGGCTCTGGGCGCTTCCTTTTCCGGGTGTCAACAGAGGCGATAACGAACCGACGAGGAAAAGGGCAGCGATGAGAAGGGGAGCCATTTTACTGATTATTCTGCCCAACTTTTACCCCCTATGGTGCGTGTGTAGGGTAGTCATATGCAGCTCTGTTCTAAAAAGTCTTGTGGTTTGAATCTCGATATGGAATACGATAGCCAGACCTAGTCTTTGACACCGTTTCTTCGCTTGTTGGTCTCTTCTTCTATCGTCTTGAGGGTCTCGGTCATCTGAGCGTAGTCGTCCCCGTCTCGAAGGTTCTCAAGATTTTCCATCAGGTCGTTCACGTCCACGCCCTCTTCGTTGGCGACCTTCAGGAGTTCCTCGGTCTCCATGAGTGAGTTGTCGAAGGTGTACTTCTGGTCGATTCCTTCTCCGACCTCGGCAGCTCTGTTTATCTTGGCCAGTGCCTTAAGATATCCGTCGTCCGCGAGCACCTCTTCGGCCTCATACAGGACTGAGACGGCATCTTCAACGTCTGCGCCCTTCTCGCCGAGCTCGTTGACAAACTCCCGGACCTCTCCCAGCCTGGTCTCGGTGCTCTCTCTGAGCTCCCTCTTGACGGTGGCGACCATGGTCAGCAAGGCCTCCGTCCTCTCCAGCGCTTCCTTTGTAAGACCAAGAGATTGGATCTCCGCCTTTTCTCTCTCGATGGATGCCAGGTCGTTCTTTCTCACTTCCATGTTCTTCATTTCTTCGTCAAGAGACTCGTTCAAATCGGTCAAATCTGAATCCAGTTCATCCAGCCCCGACTTCTCCTTGTTCAGAGCCTCGATGAGTTCATTGGCCTCGTCCACCTTTCCCTGTGACATAAGGTCCTCGGCGGAAGCCAGCACGGCCTCCAGGTTGGATACCTGGACACCTTTCCCTTTCAGTTTCTGAATCTCCATCCGGATGCCGTCTAGATTAGCGCCAGCATCCTCGCTCAGCGACATCCTGAGGCTGTCCGCCTCCTCGGCAACCATCCTCAGTTTCTGGAGTGCCTCAGCGCCGTCAGAGGTCCTCAAGGCCTCTTGCAGGTCGCCCGCCAGATTGGACACGCTGACGCCCCAGACAGCGGCCTTTTCGATGGCTTCCTTGGCGCGCTTGATCTCGACCTCTTTCTCCTCGGCCAGACTTGACGATTCCTCTGCCAGGGTCTTGGCTTCCAGTGCCAGTCTTTTCGCCTCGAACGTGTTTCCCTCGCCCATCATGTCCTCGGCCCCCAGCAGGAGGCTTTCGGCATCACCGACGGTCAATCCCTTGGCCTTCAGGTCGTCCAGAATGTTCCGGGCTTCGGAGATGACCTCTGAGGCTTCTTTACTCAGGCTCTCGGCAGTTCCGGCGGTCTTCTCTCCCAGATCGCGCACCAATTGAATCCTTGATTTGTAATCGTACTCGGCGTTCCTGAGATCTTCCAGTTCTTCCAGGATATCGTTGACGTCCATGCCTGCCTCGGCAGCCTCTTCGACCTCGGATCTGACCTGCTCCAGCACTGCAATGAAACTCTCGTGGTCATTCTTGAGCTGCTCGGTCGCCCTGGCCGCCTCGATGATGTTCTTGCGGGCCGATAGGTACTCCTCTTCCTGAACATCCTTCTCGGCTTTCTTGAGAAGGTCCATCAGATCGCCGCCAGCTGCACCGTCCTCGATGAGATCCTCGAGCGTTTCCCGGGTGGATTGAATGTCCTCCAGTGTTCTGGTGCTCATCATTGTCTTCCTTGCGTTGAGGTCGTCCAGTATCTTGTCCATTTCCGGTATTGATGATTCGTAGTCCTGGGATTCTTCAAGCATCTCCAGTCTGGTCTCGAAATCCTTGACCCCGATGCCGAAGCGGGTGGCATCAATAAGGGCCTCATCAACTGACACCTTGACACCGGACCATCTTTCATGCACGTTTCTGAGCTCTGTGATCCTCTCTTCGGCCAGGTCGCATGTGTCCATGGCATCGACGATGTTATCTTCAGTCATCTCCAGCTCGGCCTTCTCGATCAACTCAAGGACGGTCTTCGTCCGAATCTCGGTGCGTTCCATCTCGGCCGCCGTCTCTCTCAGTCTGGATAGCGAATCGCGGACATCGTCCCTATGGCCCTCGAACAGGTTGTTGACCCGATCGAAAAGAAGCCCTGCCTTCTCTATTATGTGAGAATAGTCATCCGAGCTCTCCAGCCAGGAGATGTCTTCCTCAAGCTCGTCCAGAGACACGTCCATCTCCTTCGCCCTGTTCACGATATGTTCAAGAGATGACATCCGATCCTTCGCCTCCCTGAACTGCTGGATCCTCTCTTCGGCCAGGTCGCGAACATTTCTCGCTTTCTTCTCAGCATCCCGGTATTTGAGCCTGTCTGCGAGCTCATTTGCCGAGGACAGCATCTCGGACAGGTCGTCCGATGAGACTTCATTCGCCTTAAGGAGCGATATCCCGTGCCGCGCCTCGACCGCCGCCCAGTCCATATTCTGGACCAACTTGGACTCGACCTTCTTGACCTCCGTCTCAAGGGTCCTGATCTTCTCAATCCGCGAACTTGGGTCGCTGTCCATCTCGCATATCTGGAGGTCCGATTCCAGTGAATGAGCGTCAAAACCGCCCTCGCTCAGCCTCATTATGGTCTCGCCCAGGGCCTCGCAGGCCTCGGTGGAATTCTCGAAAAGCTCCACCTTCTTCTTCGTCCTGCCAACGGCCTCGACGGCCACCTCGAACGCCTGGCTGAACCTTCCATCGTCGTAGGCCTCGGTTGCCTTGGCAATGATTTCATTCTCGTCGTCGAACGATATATCTCGGTGTTCTTGGACCAAGGTCCCTGCCTCTTCCAAGGTGTCCCTGGCCTGGCTCCTTATCCTGTCCTT
Source organism: Methanomassiliicoccales archaeon (assembly GCA_030593295.1). Classification (GTDB taxonomy): domain Archaea; phylum Thermoplasmatota; class Thermoplasmata; order RBG-16-68-12; family SOIM01; genus JAGLME01. Next base: position 41,611 of record JAUVHO010000011.1, read on the forward strand.
CTCCGCACGAACCTCGTCCAGGAACCTGGTCAGTTCTTCCAGGGTATCTGCGTTCCTCTCGGTCGTGATGTTCTGTAAGTCTGATTCGAAAACCGTTGTGGGAACCCCAGCGGTGTCCAGTAGAGTGAAGGTCTCCGCGATCTGCCCCAAGAGGTCATCGAACATCTCGGAGAGATCGATGGCAGCCTCCAGCTGCTGCTCGGCCTTCCTAGCGATCTTCCCGGCCTTCTTGAAGTTCTGCTTCTCGACCGAAGATTCCGCTTCCCCGATGAGCTTGGGCACCTCGCCTACGTCCACACCGAGTTCCAGAAGCGAGTGAAGCTGGTCCCTCATCTTCATGAGTTTGACCGTGGTCCTCTCTGTCGCGTCGGTCATCCTTTGGAGAGCGACCTCCTCTATCTCCTTGGCATTGGCAATCACCTGCTCCAGGTCCGTGACCTTCTCCAGCGCCTTCATCTTCTTCCTGAGGTCGGTCACCTTGACCCCTTTGTCCTTTGTTCTGTCAAGCAGGGTTGCGAGCTCTTCCATTGTCCTGACAGAATCCTTGTGCAGAGCCAGGTTCTTGTTGACGATCTCCGTGACGTTGAGCAGAATCTCCATTGCCCTAACGAAGTTCTCTTCCGAGGCCGTTTCCTCCGAGATCTTGATCGCATTCTCGATCTTCTCGGTGGGGACGCCTTTGTCTTCGAGCTCTTTCACCTTGGTTCCCAGTTTCTTGGTGGAGCTCTTGATCGCCCTGAGGGACTCTTTCTTCTCGGTCTGGATCTTGTCCGAAAGCTTCTCTGCCATCTCGACCGCTTCTTCGAAGTTCCCTTTCTTCCTCTCCCCGTCGGCCCCGTCCAGGATCTCAACAAGTTCGAGTTTGGATTCGGGTACAAGGAACAACGTATCGATGCTCTTCCTGAGTGGAGCGAATTGTTCCACGACAACGAAGTTCATCTCCTTGATCAGGGACATCTCGGCGTTCCGGAGAACGTCCAGGCTCTTCTCCAGCCTTCCTTCTTCCAAATCGCCCTTGGCGATGTCCAACCTATGAGGATAAGAGGAAACATCGACGCCCAATCTCTCGGCCCGGGTTGCGATGTCGTCCAACTTCTCGAAGGACTCGTTGATGGCCCCTTTCGTGGCCTCATCTATGCTGGACCCACCGAGACCGGCCATCTTGATCGTGTTCTCGATATTGGCCGCGAGAAGATTGGTGCCCGCTTTGGCCATCAGTTCCTGGGCATCCTCGGACACGATGCCCCTGTTCCCCAGTGAGTTGATCTTCCGATAAACCGGAGTGACGTAGTTCTGCCGGACGTACCTCTTCATGCGAACATTCAGTGAATCCCTGATTCTAATGGATCCCACCCTGGCATCGGAGAAGTTGCCCTTGTTGAACTCTATGAGAACGTCCTTCAGGTCCTCCAGGTCCTCTTCGATCGGGATGCCCAGTCTCTTGGCTTTCTTCAAGGTGTACCAGAGCCCTTCTATCCTGTCCGATGAGATGCTGTGGGCCCGCAAAAGGCGGGAGACCTCCCAGTAGTCACCGTTCTCCAGCTCTTCCTCGATAGGTTTGAGCGACTCGTCCTTGAACAATATCCCGGTGGAATCCCTCTTGAGCTCCATCCGGGACTTGGTCTTCTCCAGGAGCTTATCGGTGTGAAGTGTCAGCTGTGATTCGAGGATCGCGGTGCAGTCGGTCATGGCCGCTTCTGATTCCTTCATCTTCCTGAATCCAACGTTCGCCTGGGCACTTTTGTAAAGGTCATCTGCCCTCTGGGTGTCGATGCCCATGCTCTCGGCGAGACGCAGGCCGGACCGGGCGTTGTCCTTCATCTTGGTGAGCTGCCTCAATCGTGCAAGGAGCCGGGCCTGACGAATGGACAGGGCCCCGGAGACCGTAATAAGGAGCAGGCCCAGTATGAGGAGGATGGCGGCAATGTTCTCATCGACAGCAAGAGCGGACACATTCCCGAAGACAAGTGGAAATGACAAGAACAAGCAGAAGAAACCGATGGCCAGCAGAAGGGCTATTATTGCCCAGAAAAATATGTAGTTGACTGACCCCTCTCGCCTTTTCAGGACCCACATAGAGGAGATATCCCCCTTCTTGATACTCGGTATTCTATCGTCTAGATAGTATTCCTATGCCACTGCTCCTTCGGAGCGTGCTATTGATTGTATTCATTTGAGATACTATAAACTTTCCCTGAGGCCACACAATCGCAGATCGACCAGACCAGTACTCCACAAGAGTGACCGTTCTGTTATCACTATCAATATCAAGAACGAGACGATGGGGTAAGCCGCACGGTCGCAGTTCGAGCCACCAGACAAAACGATTTAAATATCATCTATCTCATAGTTGGGTTTGGTAGGCTTGAGCGGAGGGCTTGGCGTCCTCTACTAGCCGAAATCGTCATGGCGGCGCTGACAGCCGGGGACGACGTAACCAGCCTGGTGATAGGCCCTGGGACAACGATGATATCCTGTCCCGCGGGGCTGGAGGTGGCGGATGGTTTGGCCGGAGGGTCACGGCCACCGCCTTGATCGCGGGAATCGGGTCAGGCACGGAAGTGAGCAGCCTTACCGCGTATTACCAACGCTCGTGGGGTAGCGGGGTTGAGAATGTTTCGGGATTCCCTCTTACCAGTTCTGAGCGACTACCCCGGTGGCCTATCACCGACCTATCATAATTCGAGTTTTGTCTGTTTAGGACCCATCAAAAGTCCTTGAGCCTTGAACTCCTCAATCAGAATCATGTGAAGGACCCAGTCCATGACCTCCTCATAGTCCTTTTCCGGGTCAACGAGATACGCTGGATCGTTGGTCGGAAGCCTGAACCCGTTCTGTGCAAGCATCTTCCTGGCCTCGGACCTTTCCTCGCCTGTTACCCTCTTTGCCAGTACCGTGTCCCCGAAACCGAACTGCCGGATCTCTTGCAGGAAGATCGGTCTTCTTAGGAGGTTCTGAAGTATGTAACAGCCGATGGTCGCTGCCTCCTTGTCATCGACCTCCAGTGATCTGCACTTCTCCCTCACCACATCATAAATGCTCTTGTCGCTGTTCGATGTGACCGTGTAAACCTTGGAGGGCGGGATCTCCTTCTGCTTCAACATCCCAACGTCGGCCAGGGCTTTCAAGTATCCCGTAAGAACCAGCCGGTGAACCTTGTATCCGTCCCTCGCCAGCATCCTTGCGAGACCGCTGATGGATGTCTCATTCTCCTTCAAGTAGGTAAATATCAGATCCTTCATGTTCTTGTCAGAAACGAACATCTCCTCTCCCCACATGGTAAACAACCTGATAACAAATAAGCTTTTCTCGGTAACAAACTCAGTTCAAAAATGACTATAAACCAGCAGTCGAATGACCACAACGGCACGGGGCTCAGGAGAGTTGTGACAGATTCATCATTCACGATTACTCCCCCTTTTATTTTTTCTAAAACAACATGGTATACCCGCTATTATGGATGCATAGAATGTAGCATCTCCGCGACTGGAGAATTCGGATGTCATTGGAGAGGTTCTTCTTCTGCTCCGTCCGGTTCTTTCTTCCTCCTTAGCCACAGAGCGAGAAGCACTATGCCAAGAAGGGCCAAAAGCGCTAAGGCACCGATTACCCAAATTCCAATAAGGTCTTCAGCTTGGTTCGTGGGTTTGTCAGGCTCAAACACCTCAAACGTGATTGTCTTCTCAGCCGTATTGCCAACTGAATCAATGGCCGTTACTCGAACAGTGTGGTTTCCATGCCCTGAAGGAATGAAGGTCAGTTTGTACGGTCCAGCACCCACCATTTGCTCGTAATATACAACTGTTCCGTTCCAATTAAGGATCTCGATCCTATTGGTCTCAGCACCATCTGTGTCCGCAACATCCCATGTAATGTTCGTACTTTCTCCGAGAACGAATTCCCCGGGAGATGCAACAAGGTCCTCTATGTCAGGGGGAGAGCCATCGATGATCAGATACTTCACTCCCGCAGTAGTGCTACCACAGTTCATAAGAGAATCGCAAGTCCTGAACTCCAGTCCGTAAGTG
>JAUVHO010000067.1 GCA_030593295.1 Methanomassiliicoccales archaeon
ATCATGACCTCTGGTTCGATGCCTGTCGATTCCTGGAACTCTCGGTCAAGACCGTCATGGGAGAGATGCTCGTCATTGATCGTTGCCATCAAGAAGTCTTGATACTTACGCATGGGGTTGCCCAAGAACTCTCCAGTGTCCTTCCATTCCCTCAAGCTCAAGAGATTCTTGGAGATATTCAGACTGGCGGTGTCGTTCTTTGAGACGACGATGAGCCTCATCCAAGCCGAATTCGGGCGGGGCATAAAAAGGGTTCCGACCCTAGCTAAGATTCCCTTTTGTATATCCAGTAGAAGACTGATAACGCAACGGAGAACATGAGAGTGGAGACCATAATCTGGCTGAATAGGTAGTTCACATTCAGCGACAGAAAGACGTATGCAGACAGAATGACGACAGGGATGGTCACAAGTACACTGATTGCAAAGGCAAATACGACTCTCTTCAGTATGGATAATGGCGAACGCCTTGGTCGTTCAGCCCACGGCTGATACATATCACTTCTCGTTCAAACACCACTCCGCATGTTCAGTCAATTCATCTTTTCAATCCTACCGCCGTATATTAAGTCTTCGCGAGATGATTGCTCTTGCTGGCTGGCATAACAGAAACGAAGCCAATGGAGAAACTATTTATCGCCAATCCAGAATTCTCAATCCGTGAAGAACCAGGAGATCGCGAGAGCCCTCTACGAGATCGCCGACATGCTGGACATCAAGAACGAGCAGTTCACGCCGAGAGCGTATCGATGGGCGGCAAGGGTGATAGAGGAACTTCCAGAGGACCTGGAGAAGATCAGGAAGAGGGGGGAGCTGACTGGGTTGCAGGGCATCGGCAAGAACATCGCGAAGAAGATCGGGGAGTACCTGGACTCAGGCAAGATCTCGCTTCATGAGAGGTTGAGAACGGAGATTCCCCAGGGAGTGCTCGATATCCTGGCGGTTCCCGGAATGGGCCCCAAGAAGGCCGGACTTCTTTACAGGGAGAGGGGAATATCAAGCCTGGACGAGCTCGAGAAGGCGGCGAGAGAGAGGAGGATAAGACGGCTAAGGGGGTTCGGGGAGAAGACCGAGAAGAACATCCTGAAAGGCATAGAGATGCTCAAGCGGACAAAGGGAAGGATGCTGCTCGGGGAGGCCCTGCCAATCGCTGAAGAAGTGGTGGAGAGCCTCAGATCCAAGGTGGAGAAGATAAGTGTGGCCGGATCGTTGAGAAGGATGAAGGAGACCGTAGGAGACATTGACATACTGGCGGTCTCGGAGAACCCCAAGGTGGTAATGGACGCATTCTCCAACCTGCCACAGGTTGAGGATGTGGTCCTCAAGGGAAAGACCAAGACCACTGTTTACCTGGAAGGCGACCTCCAAGCGGACCTGAGGGTGGTCGAGTCAGGAAGCTTCGGCGCCGCATTGCAGTACTTCACCGGCTCCAAGGACCACAACATACATCTCAGGTCGATCGCTCAGAGAATGGGGCTGAAAATCAATGAATACGGAGTCTTTGAAGGTGATGAGAAGATAGGTGGGAAGGCGGAAGAAGAGATCTACGAGCTGTTGGGAATGTCTTACATGGCACCCGAACTAAGAGAGGATGCTGGAGAGATAGAGGCTTCGCTGGATGGAAAGCTTCCGGACCTGATCGAACTTGAGGACGTCAAAGGAGACCTACACGTTCACACGGACTGGAGCGACGGAGGGAAGAGCATCCAAGGTATAGCGGAGGCCGCCAAGGCCCAGGGAAGAGAATACATCGCGATTACAGATCATTCTAAATCTCTCAAGATTGCCAATGGGCTTTCCGAGGAAGAGCTTGAACTGCAGGTCAAGGAGGTAAGGAAGGTCGACAGGAAGATGAAAGACTTCAAGATCCTCACAGGCATCGAAGCGGACATCAAGAATAATGGAGAACTCGACCTGGACGACTCGATCCTGAAGGAATTGGATGTGGTTGTGGGAGCGGTCCATTCCAAGTTCTCGATGCCAGAAAGGCAGATGACCGAGAGGATAGTGGATGCGATGAGGAACGAGAACATGGACATACTCGCGCATCCGACCGGACGTCTCATAGGCAGGAGGGACCCTTACGAACTGGACATCGAAGAGATAATGGATGAGGCCGCAGAAACACGAACAGCACTAGAGATCAACTGCTTCCCGGACAGGCTGGACCTCAACGGGCCACATGTGAGAATGGCAAAGGAGGCTGGTGCGAAGATGTCATTGGGCACGGATACCCACAGCACCCGTGATCTGCAATTCATCAAATTCGGGGTGGGAATGGCGAGACGCGGGTGGCTGGAGAAGGAGGATGTTCTCAACACGATGACCGCTGAAGAGCTCAGAGCATATCTCAGGTAGAAGGTGAAGGCCTTGGCCAAGAAGGACGAACTCGGGAAGATCGCAACAAGGGTCAGACGGTGCAGGAAATGTCATCTAGCGAAAAGCAGGACCCACGCGGTACCTGGTGAGGGGGCATCCAACGCCAAGATAATATTCGTCGGGGAGGCTCCGGGAAAATCGGAGGATGAGCGAGGCAGGCCGTTCGTGGGGTATGCTGGGAGGATCCTGGACGAGGCACTGGAAGCGGCAGGTCTGAAGAGGGACCGGGTCTTCATCACGAGCGTGTTGAAGTGCAGACCGCCAAAGAACAGGAATCCGAAGACCGACGAGATCGAAGCATGCAGACTCCACCTGGAGAGCCAGATCAGTGCGATATCCCCGAAGGTCCTGGTTGCTCTCGGAAGATTTGGTGCCAAAGGCCTTATCGGTACCAGGCAGAAGATAGCAGAACTGAGGGGTAAGAAACTGGATCACAATGGGGTGCCAATAGTGGTGACGTACCATCCGGCCGCCGTCATCTACAATCGCGGCTTGCAGAAGGAGATAGTCAAGGACCTTGAGAGGGCCAAGCGTCTAGCTTCCAAATAGGGTATCTAGCAGGACTCGCGCGATCCAAGACGGACGGTCATCCACGGAATCCCTTTCGAACATCGATATCAGAAGTGATAATAGAGGGCCAAAGTATCTTATACCGACGCCAATCTCGAATCCCCGAGGTGGGAAATTGACAGAATCGACAGGAATACCAACAGAACTCGTGAACTTCTTCAAAGGCCCCGGCGGTCATTCGTTGATCGTCAAAGGGCTGGCAGGTACTGGAAAGACCACTTTTGCGTTGCAGCTAGCCGAGGAGCTGGACAACATCACCAAGAGCCATTACATCTCAGTAAGGGTTTCGGACGAATCGCTGTACAACCAATTCCCATGGCTGAGGAAGAAACTGGCGGAGAAGGAGAAACTGAAGATGGCCAAGAGCTACGCAAAGACGCTCACCTCGAACTACGTTCATCAGGAGAAGGACACTGATGTGGCTCTGGAAGTGAGGATCAGAACGGCCCAGCAGTTGTTTCGGTCCCTGGAAGGCACATCTTTGGACGGTCAGAAAGTGAACCGCCAAGAGCTGCAGAAACTGGAAGGGAGGATCGAGATGGGAGAGGAAGGCATGGACGAGGACTTCGGCGGACTTGGAGATGGCTCATTCCTCGATGACACCATAGTCTTCGACCTTGGATCGGATCTCCCGGAGATAGATCTGGCATACGACATGGTCGAGCAGACACTTCCGGACAAGACGCTGGTCCTGATCGACAGCATTGACGCTCTGAGCCAGAGATATGGCGTTCAATCATCAAAGCTCATCAACACACTCCAGAAGGACCTGGTGGAGCAATCACAGGCGGATGTTCTCTACATCCTGGAGACCGGTATGGACAACAAGCTTGACTATCTGGGAGATGGTGTGATATCCTTCGCCAAGGCGGAGCACAAGGGACGAAGGTTGAGGGTCCTGAACATTGAGAAACTGAGAGGGTCCGAGATCACGCAGCACAAGTACATTTACACTCTGAAGGACGGACGGGTAAAGACCTTCGCGTTCAGGCAGGAAGAGATGCCACAGGAGATCAAGCCCTGGAAGGTGGTCCAAGATATCTCAGAGGATGTCGTCTCCACTGGGAACGAGGAGCTGGACCAGCTCATAGAAGGGGTGAAGAAGGGATCCATAATAGCGATAGAAGTGGGCGGAAACGTCCCCAGCTACTACATCGACAATATCAAAGCAGGGATCATATCCAACTTCGCCGCTCAGGGCCGGGGAGTGGCATTCTTGCCGTCCAAGAGGGCTCCTGCGGAGATCGTGGCAGGTCAGATAGCACCATACCTGGGAGAGGAAGTGTACAACAAGTACGTCAGGATCTTCGAGGCGTCCCAACTGGAAACATTTGTAGGTGCTGAGAACGCGATCACGCTGGACGGAGGAAACGTCGCAGAGGACCTGAAGTGGAAGAAGATAGAGTTCAGCTTGCAGGATTCGAAGCATCCATACTTGTCCATCCTCTCATTTGACACTTTGGAATCCATGTACGGCGGTGGAGAACTGATAGAAGGCCTGACCGCGCACCTGACCTCGATCAGAAGGGACAAGGACATCTTCGTGGGGATCCTGGTGCCGACGGACGAGTCCATTGGCAAGCTGGCCAACGTCGCTCACACTCACCTGAAGATAGAGAACATTGACGGCTCGGTAGTGCTCTACGGGGAGAAGCCGTTCACCGAGCTCTTCGCTCTGTCCTTCGATCTTTCGAAGGGATATCCGAAGACGAACTTGACTCCGATTGTGTAGGTCCACACGCCTATGCAGATATCATCCATGATAATCGGATGAAAGTGGTTTAATATCCCCAAGAGGTAAGACCTACGATGCGAGAAAAAGAGATCTCGAGGCTACTTACTGACGATTACGCAGAACGCATTCTTGCAGCAACATATTTCTCAGCAAGATCTGCCCAAGAAATCAGCGATACATACGACGTGCCCATAGCAGCGTGCTACCGCAAGATACACGAACTTGAGGACGCGGGTCTCCTCAAGTGTCAGAAGATCGTAACGACCCGCAAGGGCAAGAGCATGAAGCTGTACCGCTCGCACCTGCTGAAGGCCTGCATCATGTACGAGGATGGGGTCTTCAAGGTGATGTTGGAGTTCAAGACCCAGGAGCCTATCAACAACACCTGGATCAAGCTGAACACTCCAATCAGCCACTGAGAGACGGTTTTTCCAACCGGTTGTCATAACCGGGAATCGACCTGATTCTGATAGGGTACACTTTAAGTATCTGAACACTTTACGCTGGGTTTACACTCACCAATAGCAAAGGTTGTGGACAGTGGGTAGGGGAATATACATGGACGCTCTTGAAGCCTCTCAAATGCTGACAGACGAGTATTCTGCGAAGATTCTTCTGGCGACCTTCAAGAAACAGATGAGCGCGCAGGAGATAAGCAACACGTACGGCATACCCATCGCGGCGTGCTACAGGAAGATCAAGACCTTAGAGGACGTTGGACTGATAGAATGTGTGGACAGGGTTCTCACGCCGAAAGGCAAGAGGAAGAACCTTTACCTCTCGAGGTTGAAGACCGCCTTCATCTTCTTTGAGAACGGGAAACTCAGAGCGAGGTTCCATCTCGCCACCGGCGCCGTCAAGGACTTTGGTGGGGATTGGACCGGACTTGAGCTCCTGATAGAATGAACGGCCATCCTGGACCTTCGCGGATTTCTTTTGGTTTAGTTGAATGTTGAGCAGTGCAAACCGCATCTAGTGGGTATTACCAGTTGTGCAAAAGATAATCAGCCACGATAATCCGTTACTTCCGTTTTAAGTAGCCTAGGGTGGTATGAACTACAGATACGATGAAACTGCGATTCCATAAAATAGCGCCCGAGGGCAAGAGCGTCATCTACCCCAAGGAAGATGACGACAGCGGTCAGATCATTCCGCTCAACATCATAGTCCTTCCAAGCCAACGGAAGAACAAAGACGAGGAGTAGGGGACAACTCTTTTTGAGATATCCTTCATGATTAGCGTGCGCGCCCGATGAGATAGAAACAGCGAAAAAAAAGGGGGGGTGAGGAAGTCGGTAGCAAGGCCCGAGAGCCCACACCCGCTAAATCGCGGGTCACTACCCTTCCTCAGAGGAGGGGACATCGTGATTTATGATGTGAGTGGGCGTATGTTTCTCATATAAAAAGCGTGCCGAGACCGTTATCAGATTTGATACAAGGATTATTAGAACTGGCTCTTGAGCACCAAGATCCCGTCAGAGGTTGCGATGTCGACGGACTGTTTTCCGGTAACGTGCTTCGTCCCCCCCCCCCTGTGGGCATTGGGACAGGAAACCGGGCAAGAGGTAAAGGAAATTTCGGATTGATTATCGACAATGACAGTGGAATCTGGATGTTTCGCAGGTCAACCAGAGACCCATGTATGGCCTACTTGGCAAGGATCTTCATCCAACCGTTGCTCTCCATTATCCTAAGGCCTCTGCTCTTCAGAATGTCCTCGAACCTCGACCACGCTATTAGGCTGATCCTGGGATTCCCGCCCTTGGTGAACTGGATGACATCCGTATTCCTTACCATGCCGGGATGCAGGCCCTTCTCTTCGGCAATGCTCTTTGCCTTCTCGATAGTTATCTCCTTCATCTAACCCCCTTCAAAGAACAACCACAGGATATTTACTGCTATCGGATGAACGGCGGCTCAAATCGAACTGCGGACCACGACCTTTCCATCGACGACCTCGACCTGGATCAGGGTCTTTATCCGGATCCCCAGCTCCTCTTCAAGCTGCTCCCTTGTGCCCACTTTCTCAAAGACGGTCAGGATGTCCACCACCTCCGCACCGATGGCCCTCAAGGTCTCGATGATGGCCTTAAGCGTCCCGCCCGTGCTCAGAACGTCGTCGACGAACACAACCCGATCCCCTTCCTCGATGAAGTTGATGTACATGTCGGAGCCAGAGTATCCCGTTGTCTGCTGGAGGGAGATCTCACCGGGGAGACCGTACTTCCTCTTTCTCACGAACACATATGGTATTCCAGTCCTCAGCGACAAGGCCGCAGCCAGGGGGAATCCCATGGACTCTGCGGTCAATATCTTGTCGCAGTTGAGGTCCATGGTTGCAACGATCGCATCAATGACCTCTTCAAGCACCTCTGGATCTCCCTTGGGAATGCCGTCGGTTATGGGATGAACGAAATACTGGTATTCACCGAACTCGACTATCGGACTGTGCTCCAAAGACTTCTTCAGCTTCTCCAGCATCTATTCATGCCCCCTCCGAACGAGGTCCTGGGCCGCCCCTGCGGCTCCTTCAATGACCTCTTCCTCTCCTTCCACGTGACCGTCCCGCATCAGAACCTTGCCGTCGCAGATGACGGTGTCGACGCACGACCCATTCGCCGAGTATACCAGGTTGGAGGTGAGATTATGGTTGGGGATGAAGGCAGGTGACCTGAGGTCCACCAATATGAGGTCTGCGAGCTTCCCGACCCTGACCACACCAGCATCTATACCCAAGGCCTCGGCGCCCTTGGCGGTGGCCATTTCCAGAACCTCTCCCGCGGGCAGCACGGTTGGGTCATTGGTGCTGAATTTCTGGACCAATGCAGCGAACTTCATGGATTCGAACATGTCCAGGTTGTTGTTTGATGCGGTGCCGTCAGTTCCCAAGGACACGTTGATCCCGGCCTTGCGCATTTCCTTGTAGGGCAAAGCCCCTCCAACTGCCAGTTTCATATTGGATACCGGGTTGTGCGAGACCTTGACATGTGCATCCGCGAGCGTAGCGATCTCGCTCTCGTCAAGCCAGACGCTGTGAGCGGCAATGAGATTCGAGCCCAGGAATCCTATGTCCTTCAGGTAGCCGACAGGTGACTTGCCGTGGGCCTTCTTACAGTTCTCCACTTCCTCCTGCGTTTCGCTCAAATGAAAGTGTATCAAGAGCCCTTCCTCATCGGAGATCTCCTTGAACCTCCGCAGTGAGCTCTCGGTGACCGTATAGATGGCGTGTGGTCCCAGCGCCGGAGTGATCCTGTCGCAGCCCATGCTCTGGACCTTCCTTATGATGTCCGTGGATTGTTTGAAGAGCTCCTCGCTCAGGTCAGGCTGGAAGAAGTCGACGAAGCCTTCCGAAAGCACACC
>JAUVHO010000028.1 GCA_030593295.1 Methanomassiliicoccales archaeon
CCCTAATGGGAACGGAAGTAATAGAAGCTTCTCTCCGATTTGTAAATCATGAACCTTGGAGATACTGAGGAAGAAAGCCCCCAATATTTGAGCGAGCTTGCAGACAAACAGGACTACGGTGGTTCTGAACTGGAAGAGAGAATGGCCTCCGACTTCATGGAAGCATCCTGGAAGCACACGATAGCGCTGGAAATGAAAAAGAGACAAGAGGTGAGGAAATCGAGGATATCTTCCCTAACCGTGGCGCCTCAGTTGATTCCGATCTCGTGTGTCCACGGCGCGGATCAAGTCTTGCTCAGTGAGAATGGTCGAATCGAGAAGGGGGAAGCCATTCACTATCAATCTGAATATGCGAGAAAGATGCAGGCGGGAAAACTCGAACCATGGGAATCGGAATACTGTCAATCTGCCGTTTGCCCACATTACAATTGCCACGCATTTGCTGATTGTCCACAGTGTGGAGCCCATCGGACAACCCTGAGCACCCAGGGGTCTCAAAAATATGGGGATGTCACGGGAAAAGGCTTATACTCTTGCTTCCATTCTCTAGACCTAAGGTCTGGAGATGAAGCAGATGAGTCTGTTCCGAAGATTCATCTCTAGGCAAATGAAGCACAGCAAGACACCAATTCGCGTCTCAGAACGCGGATACAAGGAGTACATCGCACTGCGAAAGGAAGTCACACAAGAAACCCTGAAGAGATACTGGTCTTACGCGAAGAGATTCCTGGACTGGCTCGGAAGCTCAGAACTGACTGAGGAAAGGCTGGCACGGTGGAACGCCATGACAAAACGAACCTATGGCACGAACAGTCGCGTCGTCACCAATGTCAGCGTCAATTGGTTGCTGAAGATGGTGAGGGCGAAAGACGGCGACGGAGAACCGCTCAAGCTCCAATTACCCACAAAAGAGACCACTCTACACGGGAGATTGGTCAGTGGGGACGAATGGCGACGAATTGAGAGGTTCGCAAGAACAAGGATGCCCCTCCGGGAATACATCCTTGTACGTCTGATACGCGAAAGCCTGCTGCGACCGAGCGACCTGGTGGGAATCCAAATACGGAACCTAGACCTTGAGTCGGACCCGCCAGCCATAAGGGATCTGATACAAAAGAAGACTGGATTCGTCGCGAGTCCGCGCATAAGCCAAGAAACGGGTCGGTTGATCAAGAAGTACCTGAAAACTTGCAGGCCCCTGGAGTATCTCTTCGAGCCCAAGCCCGGGAAGCAATTCCACAGGAGGTGGCCTACGGAGACTCTCAGACGAATGACAAACGCTCTGGGAATGTTCGGTATAACACCACGCGTGTTCAGGCGAACCGGTGCAACCGCATGGGAAGGAAACGTCGCAACACTGCAACTGCAGGGCGGTTGGAAGGACGCGAAAACAATCTACGACCACTATCTCAAGTATCAGGAAGAAAGTCACAACCAGGATTTCAAGAAAACCTTCGATAGACCAAAAGAGGATGTCGATGATGCCAGCTACTTCGCTTGACCGCCGTAAGTTTTCCGCAAGGGGGCTTACGGCGGTGACCGAGCACGACCGCGGCCACGATCGAGAAGAAAAGCGTCATAGAGTATTCGGACAGCGAGATCTCAAAGGAGATCAGAAGTGTTTGGACCAAGGTGATGGAGGTTCTGGCTTGAGCGACACGGAAGGAGAATCTGGATTTGAGGGAGTGGTCGAGGAGATACGGAAGAAGATCACCCAGCAAGAGGAGGCCTTGTTCTCCAAGAAGACCCTTGAAGAGTACCGAGAACCGAAGAATGTTGGGAGGATGAATGAACCGGATGCCTTCCCAGCGGTCAAAGAATCATGTGGGAACACCATGGAGCTCTATCTTAGGATAGAGGACGACAGGGCAAGAAGGATCGTGTTCATGACAGATGGATGCGGTGCCACCATTGCGTGTGGAAGCAAGCTGACCAAAATGGTCGAAGGCAGGACCTTGGCAGAGATAGGGAGAATCGAAGAGGAGGACCTCATCAGAGCCTTGGACGGGCTTCCCGAGGAGAACCTTCATTGTGCAGAATTGTCCATCAAGACTCTTCGCAAAGCACTGAGCATGTATGAAGAGAGAGATGGACGATGAGACATCAAGATTGAAAACCACCACCAGAAATATAGCAGTGATGCATTTCAGGCTTGACAGAAAGCAAGAGGGAGGTTCGTGGAGTTCGATCCTGCGTTCGTCAACATAATGATCAGTACGATTCTCATCAGCCTCATCGCTTTCATCGGTGTGTTCGCGCTTTCCCTGAATGAAAACCTGCTCAAGAAGATCCTTCTTGCTTTGGTGAGCCTCTCAGCGGGTGCCCTCATGGGTGGTGCTTTCATACATCTGCTCCCCGAGTCAGTGGAAAGTTCCGGCCCGGAGAGTGTTATGTTCGTGCTTGTCGGTTTTGTGATATTCTTCGTCGTTGAGAAGGTCCTTTTCTGGCGACACTGTCATGATGGGAAGTGCGATGTTCATACCTTCAGATACATGAACCTGATCGGGGACGCAATCCACAATTTCATAGATGGTCTAATACTAGCTGTCAGCTTTGTGGTGTCAGTGACTCTAGGAATCTCTGCTACGATCGCAATAGCATTTCATGAGATTCCTCAGGAGATCGGGGACTTCGGGGTGTTGGTGTATGGAGGATACACGAGGAAGAAGGCTCTCATGCTCAATTTCATCATCGCCCTTACGGCCGTGCTCGGCGGTGTTGTAGGATATCTGGTGTCCAGCCAGGTCGAGGAGGTCGTTGGCTTTCTATTGCCCTTGGCCGCTGGAGGCTTCATCTACATCGCTGCCACCGATCTCGTCCCCGAGATAAAGAAGGTGGTCGATGTCAAGAAGTCCATCATCACTCTCCTGGTCTTCGTGGGAGGCATAGCTCTCATGTGGTTGACCAAGCTGCTGTTCGGCGGTTAAGATGCGTCTCAAGATCCGCTGAGCTCGTTCAGAGACCTCCGTAAAATGTGAAGCGGGAAGAGTGGTTGACTTAGAGAATCAAGAACCACTTCCCTTAACGGTTTAAAGAATGTGTGGGGAAGGAGTAGTCTATTTCCCTCCCTTTTCCTTGGAGAGTTCCTTGAGTCTGGCCTTCACTTCCTTGATCTCGGTTTCGAGATGCCCAAGAATGTCTTCAAGGTAGGGCTTCTCATCCTCAGGTTGCGGCCCACCGTAGTAGGGACCATAGGATGGGTCCGGCTCATATCGCCTGAAGACTCGGGGATCCGGGATATCTGGACCTCTTCTGAAGCGCCATCCCATTCCTCGGCCTCCGCCCCGTCCGGGTCCTTTTCTTGGCCTTTTTTCTTCACTTCAGGCAGGTCAACCTTCTGTCCTGGGTGGACCCTTCCCACGTGATTCTGAAGGTTCTCGGCCTTAACGGAAATGCCGCAAACTGGACATTCAGTCTTTTCCTTTCCCATGCGCCAAGAAACGAGTCCTCAGTTCCACATAATCCTTTCGGCGACTTCAATGGCATACACGCAGCAGGTGGGAATCGCAGACTTCGAAAAGCACAACGACGATCTATCCAGTTGGTATGAAGCCGATGGAGGGGTTGAAGTTCAGTTTCAAAGCCGATGGGGTAATGGAGAAATCTATCCATTTTCTTCTAGTTCTGCGTTTCTCATCTCACGACGTGATTGCTGTTGGTTAGCCAACCATGATTCTAGTTGCCCGATTTGGAACCACTGCTTCTTGGTGATGCCATACAATCTGGGGTTATGACGTTTGAATAAGTCTCTAACCTCTTTCGCGAGATTGACAACTGCCCGGATCCACTCTACCACAGTAACCCGCCCCAGGGGATAGTCTCCATACTTCAGGTTACCTACTGGGCCAATCGAGTCAACTTCCAGGAAGACTTTTAGTTCGTCTCCGTCACGCTCCAGATTGATAGCAACACCTGTGCCCAGAAAGGCGAAGGAATATGAACCCTCGGTGAAGATTGAAAGAACACGTTCATATAGACCCGCCATTCGCTTGCAGTCCACAAACGTGTCCTCGATAGAGCCCGCAATGATTACAGATTCGACTCCTTTCTCCCCAAATTTCTCAATGACATTCACACCATCGATTCCTAACGTCACTGTGGGCTCAAATACGTGAAAGCCCAATTCGTCTCTTATTTCGTCAACCACGATTTCTGAGAGGATGAAGCGAACTCGATTCTCTTCCACGTTGTGGCTATTGTCTGTGCCTCATATTACTCTTTCTTCCATGGGAATGAGTTCTAGAATATATCTTGAGTTTCGAGTTCAACCCCCACGGAAGCCGATGGAGGGCTTGGAAGTTCAATCTCAATACTGAGTGGGAACAGACTTGTTGCCCAAGTGCCTGCTGGAAGGCTAGATGCCAGTCGTCACTCTTGGGACAGTCTTCTGGCCAGGTCCTCGGATATCGCAGCAATATCTTCAGTGTGCAAGTGCTCTCCAGCAGTCTTGTCCAAAAGAATGTTGGCACTGGTAGGAACCTCATCGTCACCCAGCCAAAGCACGATGGTCAGAGGGATCCTCGGGAAAACGGGGATTGTCACAGAGAAATCGCCGAGACCGGCCTTCTCACCCCCCATCTTGACCCCATTTTGCACCAGTTCTTCAGGCCTGTTCTCGAACTCCCTCCTGATGAAATCGATCGCTCTGCTCTTGAATGCCTGATAGTAGACATCTCCCCCGTAAAGCTCCCTAAAGGAAATGTGCTCATTCGCCAGAGGAATGTCCTTCGCCCCGCAAAGATAATGCACGATCAAGAACGCGTAGAATGGATTCGTCCTCTCACCTTCACCGGCAGAGACCACCCTCTCGTCCTTCTTGACGTGGTATTCCGTCCCCATGAACTTCAGAGAGAAGACTGCCTGGCCTTCATCGTACTCGGCCAGCGACCTTCTGGCAACATCGTTCGGATCCATGGACTGAAGGTCGTCCCAGGACTTCTTGAAGGCAAGCTCGAAGTCCTTCTTCTTCCTGTCCTCTTCCTCCATCCCACCTACCCATGGCATAGAAATCTCTCCGAGAGTACATCTAAGGCTTCTTAACCCCGGCACTCTTCATGATACCCTGTCCGGCGATGACACCTGTCGCGGCGGCGTTGACGATGTCACCCGAAAGGCCTACCCCATCTCCGGCAGCGAACAGGTTCTTGACGCTGGTCTCCAGGTATTTGTTCACTTCAAGCTCCATCGCGTAGAACTTGATCTCAGGAGCGTAGATGAGGGTGGAATCGGCTGCAACGCCTGGAATGATCTCGTTGAGCTTCTCCAGACCTTCGATGATGTCCATCACCACCCTGTGGGGCAAAGCCATCGATATGTCCCCCGGAACAACGTCCTTGAGCGTGGCCTTGACCAGGTTCTTCTTGAGCCGGCCCCAGTTGGACCTTCGCCCCCTCCTCAGGTCGCCCATTCTCTGAAGGATCGGCTTTCCTCCGCCGATTGTCGTGGCTAGCTCCGCAATCGATCTTCCGTACGCAGTGGTGTTCTCCAGCGGTTCTGTGAGCTGGATTCTTACCAGCAGGGCGAAGTTAGTGTTATTGGATTCCTTGTCTATCAACGCGTGGCCGTTGACACCTATGAACCCGTCATACCACTCCTTGACGACGAAACCTCTCTCGTTGGTACAGAAGGTCCTGACGAAATCGTCGTATCTCGGGGTGTGGATGTGGAACTTGGGATCCATGTTAATGCTGGTGACCGGGTCCATCACTATCGCCGGCACCTCCACCCTTACCCCGACGTCGATCGGACCGAAACTTGCAGCCAGTTTCTTCTCCCGTGCAATCTCCTCCACCCATGGCCCGCCTATCCTTCCTGGAGCCATGAGCGTGTACTTCGACCTGAACTCGCCCCTTCTAACCGTGTCCACGCCTTTGCATCTGCCCTTCTCGATGATGAGGTCCTTGACCTTGGTCCTCAACAGGAACTTGACACCTCTCTCCTCCAGGTCGTCCGCGAACGCCTGAATCACTTTGGGAGCGTGGTCCGAACCGATGTGCCTCTGAGGTATCTCGATGAACTTGATCCCGGATGCTGCTGCCAACCTCCTAAGATGCTTCAGATCCTCTCCCTTGGGCTCGTGCAGCTCCGTCGGCCCGCCGTACTTCAGGAAGACCTTGTCGACGTAGTTCACCAGTTCCCACGCCTTCTCCAGGTCCTTGGTGACCTCGCTGAGGTCCCCTCCGATATCTGGACGCAGGTTAAGTCGACCGCCTGAGAGAGTTCCGGCTCCGCCGACACCGCACATTATGTGGCAGGGCTTACATTCGGTGCATCCCATGTCGTGACCCAATGGGCAGATCCTCTTCTTGACCTCCCTGCCCATGTCGATTATGAGAATGGATAAGTCGGTATCGGCCATCTCGTTAGCAGCGAACATACCCGCCGGTCCGGCGCCGACGATTATGACATCCCAGATCTTTTCTTTCTTCGTGGGCATTAGTGTATCTTCCCTTCGACCAACCATTGGGAAAGTCAATCTTAGTTCAAAAAGTTAGCGATTGGATTCAACCTGCGTGGATTCAGAGATCCGTCCAAACGTTCCAGAGCCGATGGCTTATCTTTAGTTCCCTCAGAATTATTCAACGCAGTGGGTACAACGGTCGCTATCAAATATCACAATCGTAAGTGTTGCCAAAACACGGATTAGGGTTCTCCCTGCCATAAGAATGTCTTCGCTGAATCTCGCTATCGAGTCTAGGATTGCGTTTAGTTCTCGAACTCGGGTTTCCTTTTTTCTAGGAAGGCTTTCATCCCCTCTTTCTGATCGTGGGTGCCGAACAAGGAAGTCCATTCTCCGATTTCGTAGCGCAAGGCCTCCTCGTAACCCATTTCCGCGCTCATCCTTATCGCTCTCTTGGCAGCCATGAGGGCATTCCTGCTCTTGTTGGACAGCTCTTCAGCCAGGGCCTGTGCCGCCGAATCCAGTTCCTCTCTCGGAACCACGTGGTTCACCAACCCGATCTCCAACGCCTGATGCGCGTCGATACTAACACCGGTGTAGATCATCTCCCTTGCCTTGGCAAAACCAATGGCTTTCACGAGCCTCTGGGTACCGCCCCAGCCCGGTATGACTCCTATGTTGATTTCGGGCTGTGAGAAGATGCAATCCTCTGACGCAATCCTTATATCGCAAGCACATGCGAGCTCCACTCCGCCCCCCAGAACGTAACCTTTCAACGCGACCACGACAGGTGGAAGCTCCTTCTCCAGTCTCCTGGCTATCCTATGTCCCAACTCGGAGAACTTCCGGGCCTCATCCGGGCTCTGATCCTGCATCTCGGTTATGTCCGCCCCTGCACTGAAAGCCTTCGATGAATTGCTCTTGAGCAGGACCACCTTTGCCTTCTCGTTCTCCACCACTTTGCCGATGATCTCATCGAACTCCTCCAGAACGGCTGAGTCCATGACATTCATTCTCTTCGGGTTATCGAGAATCAGTTCTGCGATGCCGTCGTTCATTTCCAGCTTGATACTGCCAGTCTTGTTCTCCAAAGGATTATCTCCTGTGAACGTGAGAGGTCTTCAACCGCTGTGTGATTCCTTTGCAAGCCAATTCGTCACCTCGGGCCAGACCTCTTTGTGGGCCTTTCCTCCCACCGAAAGCCCGATGTGTCCGCAGTCACAATGGATCGACTTCTTCTTCTTGCTCGATATGAAGTCCAGAAGGGATTTTACGGATGCCGGGGGGGCGATGTGATCATGTTCACCTGTGATTGTGACAACAGGCATGCTGATATTCTTGAGATCGACCTTGTTCCCATTGATCCTGAACTCGTTCTTGACTATCTGGTTTTTCTGGTACCACTTCTCGATTAGGTCTCTGTAGAAGGCTCCAGTCATCGGGACGCCATCGTGAATCCACTGTTCCATCCTAAAGAACATGTCCACGAACTTCTCGTTCTGAACGTTCTCGAAGAGGTCGATGTACTTGAGGAGGAGATTCTGGGCGGGATCCAGATACTTGAAAGTGGATGAGAAGAGATAGTCAGGTATGTTCCCGTATGCTCTTGTTAGCTTCTCTGCGTCGAAATGGTCCTCGTTCGTCCACCAGTTCAGGAGCCCATGCTCATCCCTGAAATCTATGGGTGCGGCCATTATCATCAGGTTCCTCACCTTATCTGGATGAACGGCTGCGTAAATCGCTGCAAGCGTACCACCTAGACAGTAACCGAACAGGGAGATCTGGTCAGTGTCGCAGTGATCCCCGATCCAGTCGACCGCATAGTCGACGTATCTCTCAACATAATCTTCGGTGGAAATGAACTTGTCAGACCTGTGGGGCGTGCCCCAATCTATCAGATAGACGTCGAATCCCTTTCTCAGGAATGTCTTGATCACGCTCCGGTCGGGGTGCAGGTCAAGGACATATGGCTTGTTTATCACAGCGTATACCATTAGGATTGGAGGACTCCTCCTTGCCTTGGCATCACTCGAATAGTGAAGAAGCCTCATCCTGTCCTTCCGGTAGACAACCTCGTGCTGAGTGGCCCCAAACCCGAATTCAGGCGGGTCACACATAAATTCTGTGAACTTCATAGCACGAGGCCAGAACTTGGCCGTGGCCTCTTTCAGATCTTCTTGTCTTGATTGTCTGCTAGTTTTGGTCTTGGACATATCAGCACGTCCTGCTCTCTTGGGTTCAGGGGAAAACTACTTGGTCTTGGACTTCCGGGATTGTCCGTTTGCATGGCGAATGTCTTTCGTTAGCGTATCCATCTTCTTGTCCAGCCAGTATAACTTCTCGGCGATCTCATCCATGTCGTCCTTCGTTGGAATTCCCAGGTTCCTCAGGGTTGCCTGGTTGATCTTGTCCGTTTCAATCTTCCAGGTCAGAAAAGCGTCCATCACTCTGGCATTCTGCTTTGGTATTGATGAGGTTGCCATTGCCTCCTTGAACATCTCCGAGTAGGAATTTGCACACGTGAGATAGATTTCCTTGGATTTCTGGAAGACCTCCTCCGCCGACATGTTCTCGGGAAGGAGACCACCGATCTTGCCGAACATCTCAGCCACGTGCTTCGTGGATATCTGCGCGAAGTCCAGGCCTGCACGGGCCATATCATGTCCCCCTTCAGACTCCACGAACTCATTCCATATCTCCATCTGCTTCTCCATCTGATCAAAGAAGTACGGAATTGCAGATTTGGGGAAACCTTCTTCTTTGCCTTTCTTTCCTCTCCCGTTGTCGTTCTTCTTCTTAGTCACCCAGTTCACCTCTGCAGGTGCCAGTACGAGGCTATGAGGTCAGCCCTTCTTCTTCTCAAGGGCGTCGATTCTTCTCTGCAGGTCATCAATCGTCTTCTTCAGGCCATTGTTTTCCTGCTTCAATGAAGAGCTCCACCACCCATACCATGTCTTCTGGTTGTCGAAGTACGCGTCCCAGAGCTCCTCGTAGTCCCACCCCATATTCTTTGAGGTGTTGACCATCTCCTTCTCCATCTTGGAGCAATAGTCGAACCAGGTCTTCTGCAGCTTCTCGAAGTCCACGTTGTTCTCCTTCACCATCTTCTGCAGGCTGTGTCCGATTTCCTTGGACGTGTCCATCCACAAGCTTGTGAACTCTTCGGACTCTTTTCCGTCCTCGCCCAGGTCCTTGACGAAATCTCCCATTCTCTTCGAGAAGTCCAACCAGACATGGGTGATCTCGCCCAGGTCCTCGCTGCTTGTGTCCGAGGTGGACTCGATGTACTCCCGCATCTCGCCAGAAAAGCCGTTCCATGCATCATGCATGCCCTTGAACTCATGGGGCTTGAGCTCGCCGTTGGAGAACTTGATCATTTCCTTCCCTATGGTATTCGAATGATCCTGCCACTCCTTGTCTAGTTTCTCGAAAGTCTCCTTTCCAGTGGTCATCATTCTGCCAAGTCTGTGGTCCATCCTGTTCGCGTAGTTCTTCCAGACGTCGTAGGCCTCCCGATAACTATCTCCAGGCTCAGTCTTGCCTATCCTGGAACCCATCTTCTCGTTGAATTTCATCCATTTGTTGTAGAAGTCTTGGTAGGTCTTCTGCTGGTTGTGGTAGTTCTCGGATATCCTGGTTTCCATTTGTTCACTGAAATCGTTCCATGTGCCCTGAAGGATTCTATTGGATCTGGCATAGCTCCCCATGGCTTCCGCTGTGGGATTGCCTGCCTTCGTCGTCCTGGGTGGCGTTCTTCCGCCTTTGCTTCCATGTGTTTTCTTCTTTGACATATCATTTCCTCCTTTGCTATCGTTTCGATTCTATGAATCTCAGAGATACATTCCTCCGTTGACGTTTAGAACATGGCCAGTGATATAGTCGGCATCATTCGATGCCAGAAAGACAACCGATTTGGCGACCTCTTCGGGCCGTCCGAATCGTCTCATCGGTATCTGAGCGACTATCTTCTCCCTCACCTTGTCCGGGACACCTGAGAGCATGTCTGTCTCAATGAACCCAGGTGATATCGCGTTCACGTTGATGTTCTTCCTGGCCAGTTCCTTTGCGAGTGATTTTGTGAATCCGATGATCCCAGCCTTTGATGCTGCGTAGTTGGCTTGACCTATGTTCCCTATCTGGCCCACTATGGATGTGATGTTGATGATTCTTGAATGGTCGGACTCTTCCAGATGATCCAGGAAGGTCTTTGTGCAATTGAACACCCCGTTCATGTTGACAGAGAAGACCTCTTTCCAGGCCTCCTCGTCCATCTTTGAGAACAATGTGTCCCGGTTGATTCCTGCGTTGTTCACCAGGATGTCTATGGGGCCCATGTACTTCTCCACGCTTCTCTTCATCTCGCCTACCTGGTCAATGTCGCTGACGTCCGCAGAGTACACCCATGCCCTGTCACCCAGGTCCTCAACTGTCCTTGCAAGGACCTCTGCGTCCTCGTCGCTGGACCGATAGTTTATCACAACATCAGCGCCTTCTCTGGCGAAGGCGATGGCGATCTCTCTCCCGATACCTCTGGATGCGCCTGTCACCAGTGCCTTTCTACCCTCTAGCCTTTTCATCGTGCTCTCTGGGACACCGCTTGAGCCTAATTCCGAATTGGTGCTGTCTGACATCTATCATGCCTTCCGCTATGTCGGAGGTAGCTGCTGGAAACCCTTCTCCATCACAGGACTCCTCGCTCAACTTCCCATGGTGGCGCTGGCTCCTTCCACCTCAAGGCTAACCACTAATAATGAGTATTTAAGTGTGAAAGCGTAATTATCGAAACGGAGAATAATGAGAATGTGACCTAATCGTGGAGCTCTTTCTGAGAGAATCCCCCTTTTATGATAACACCAGAACTATGTTGAATAATTCCTAACAATGGGAATGGCATACTCCCTGCACCGAGCGATACAGGGGTAGGATGTACACCATGAGATGAGGTATCTGAATACGTAGATAGAAGGAATTGGATCGAATACAACGAGAGACTGGATAGGAGTGCTGATGTTTGATACTTACTGGCAAAAACGTTTGGATATAGGTATAACCGAAAAAGGTCGCGACGTCTGGGGGTCTATATGGCCCCAGGCCTGGGCAACAAACCTGCGCCCTCAGCTATCTCCGCCACCTTCTCCTCCCACTCGATCGCCATGATGTGCACGCCGTGAACTCCCTTGATGGTCTTGAGCTGCAAAATGGTCTCCACCGCTATCTTGACCCCCTCGGCCTTCGCATCGGAAGCGTTCTTCATCCTCTCGACCAGTTCATCGGGAACGATCATCCCAGGAACCTTGTTCTTGATGTATCTTGCAGCTCCTGCCGATTTGAACGGTATCACGCCGCCCAGAATGTACACCTTCTCGTGCAATCCTCTGTCCCGAACGCCTTCCATCCATTTCTCGAACCTGTCGATGTCGTAGATGCCTTGGGTCTGAATGAAATCTGCCCCCGCTGCCACCTTCTTGGCCAGCCTTATCACCCTGAACTCGAAGGGGTCTCCGAACGGGTTTGCTGCAGCACCTATGAACATCTTTGGGGGCACCTTCAGCTCGTCTCCGGATTGGAACTGGCTATCATCCCTCATTCCTTTGACCATTTGAATCAGTTGTATTGAATCCAGATCGAAAACGTTTTTGGAGAATGGATGGTTGCCGAAGGTCTGGTGGTCTCCCGTCAGACAGAGCAGGTTCTTCATACCCAAGCTTGCAGCACCCAGAATGTCAGATTGTATCGCCAACCTGTTCCTGTCCCTGCAGGTCATCTGGATCACTGGCTCAAGACCCTCATTCTGCATCAAAACTCCTGCCGCTATGCTCGAGAGCCTTACGATGGCCGTTTGATTGTCCGTTATGTTCGCAGCGTCAACGCTGCCTTTGAGAATGCCAACCTTGTTGCGAATGACCTCTGGGTCCGCGCTCTGAGGGGGACCGAGCTCTCCCGTGACGACGAACTCTCCCTTCTCGAGCATCCTCTCGAGGTTGCTGTCGGCCTTCATTTCATCTCCCTCCTTGGGCGGTCCATGAACATCATTTCCTTGGGGATTTTTCTTGAACCTCCGTGACTGCTGGTCGACCAATCCTTTGCCGGTGTAATTTCCTCCATCAAATCGAGCTGCCCGGCCGCTTTCAACCTATCATATATCAACTGCCAGGCGCAATCCATGTTCTTGTCCACTTCGCATTTTCCTTCCTGAGATCCGCCGCAAGGCCCGTTCAGCAGGCTCTTAGAACATCTGGCTATGGGACAAATGCCACCGGTAGATCCAAGGACACAAGTTCCACATGCTGAACATCTTTCGGTTATCGTCTCATCCTCACGTTCCTCTGAACCCAGCATCATGGTGTCCTGGCCGGGTACAATCAAGGTTCCCTCGAACACATCGCTGAGAACCTGAACACCTATTCCGCACGACAGCGAAACGACGACATCAACGTTCTCCATCAGAGGGCTGAGGGCCTCTCTCGCAATCTTGTCATCGCATTGTTTGATGACCGTCGTGTGGGTCGTGGATAGCTCTTTCCCCTGCTCTTTGAAAGCCATTTCGAGGATCATCCCAAGGCTCTTGCCCTCTCTCTCACCGCGTGGCGGTTGGTTGCATCCGTCGCACCCTGCGATAAGGACGTTCTTCGCATTCGTAAGGAAGTTCATTATCTCCTCTAGTGGCTTTTCCTGCGTGACTATCATCTACTCACCACCTCCCCCAGCTAGAACTTCTGACATTTTCGTCTTGAACTCGTCGATGGCCACAAGGAAGCTTGCGATTATTCTGGGTGTTGCCTCCATGACCTGCAGTCTCTCCGGGTTGATCCCAGCCTCTTCCAGGACCCCTCTCAAAGCCTCCACCCTGTGGTGTGCATGCCTGCTCCCTTCCTCGAGCCTGCACAGCTCCTCCGGACATGTGACGATCAGAACGCCGTCAGCTCCCTTCTGGAACGCTTCAAGAACATGCAGGGGGTCGACTCTTCCCGAGCAGGGCAGTTCAATGAACCCGATGTCATCTGGCAAGGCATCCTCATGAATGTCATCCAGCATCCTGAACTCGCTCCACTGGCATCCGAAGACGACAAGCTTGGGGTCGACCTTGGCGACCTGTTCCTCGACCATCTTCGACATCGGTTCAAACTCGTAGTTCTCCAGCTCGATTGCCATTCCGGTACAGAACGGAACACAGATGCCACATCCCCTGCACTTCTCGGGGTCTATGCTCGAGACACCCGGCGGTTTCATTGTCACAGCATCGAACGGACAGAGGGCGAAGCAATTTCCACAACCGACGCACTTGTCCTCATCAACAACGGCAGTGAAGGCGTTCCTGAGCAGGGTCACCGTGTCCTCCGGATAACCCATATCCTCCATCATCAACTGGGCCGTGTTCATCTTGGTGGTGCTGGTCTCCGCCCCCTCGGAGAACCTGCAGTAGTCCTCCCTGCAAGCGACGACGAATATCCTGTTGATGCCGAGAGTGATCGCATTCATGTAGGTGTCCATGGGCATTCTTCCGACGCACGGCAAGACCAGTGGGATGAAATCGTCGACGCCGACCATCTCGACAAGCTTGTCCTTCGGCGGTGTGCTCCCCCTGCAGGAGATGACAATAGTGTCCGCACCATCAGCCATCTTGCTCTCGATGTAGCCCTGGAGCGACGCAATATCATAGTAATAGATGTCGATGGCCTTGATCGGGCAAGCGGGAGCGCAGATGCCGCAGACCATGCACTTCTCGGGGTCCAGCACGGCGGCCGACTTCCCGGATTCCATCTTGACTATATCGATCGCTTCGTACGGACAAGCCGTCGGACATATCCTGCATTCGCCGCAATCCTCGGCGTGAATGTCCACTGGAAAAGGTTTCTCCTCCTCTGTTTCTGACATGTGTCTTTTGGAATGAAAGGCGATTTAATAAACCTTTGTTGGGTCGCGTGCCGATTAACGCAATTCGTTGAGCCAGTTCTAGGCCCTCAAGAAATCGTCCGCGTACAGCTTCTTGTTGAGCAGGACCTCTGAGGCCTTCACGATCGCCATCAATTCCCCGTCGTTCGGGTCCATTATGGCTGAATCCAGGCCATTCGCCATCAGCATTGCCAAATATGCCCTGTTGAGGAGCGACCGTTCTTTGGTATTGTTTGATACGTTGCTGAGCCCTACGACGCTCTTGGGTGCTGGATCGGCTATTGCCTTGAACATGCTGAGGGCTTCCAGGACCTTCGGCCCCTGGTCTTGTGCCGCGCCCACTGGGAGGACGAGCGGGTCGAGATATATCCTGGTGGTGTCAATGCCGAGCTCCATTGCCTGGGCGACCATGACCATCGCGAGCTCGCACCTGCTGTTCGCATCGTTCGGTATCCCCTTCTCATCCAGTGTCAAGCAGATTATGTCCGAGCCGTGCTCCGCGGCCATCGGGAAAAGGACCCCCATCTTGTCTGCCTCGGCGGTCGTTGAGTTGATCAGGACCTTCTTGTTCGCGGCCTTCACTCCGGCCTCCATGGCATCCATCTTGGGTGTGTCGATGGACAGCTGCACATCAACTGCATCTTGAACGGTCTTCACCAGCCAGGTCATGATCTCTGGAGCGTTGTCCACACCGGGTCCGGTGTTGATGTCCAGAATCCCTGCACCGGCCTCAACCTGACTCACGGCAAGGTCCTGAATGAACTTCTCATCCTTGCTGTCAATCGCTCTCATCACCGATGTGAAAAGCCCGTTTATCCGTTCGCTGATTACTATCATGTCCTCCCCTTCCAGACACCTATATCAAAACGGTTTAAATATGCTTCGGGATTGACCCTTTCCGTGTTGCGAATGTCGGCAAATGATGACGTGTAATCCCTTTGAAATGATGGCGGATTCAACTAGTTTTATTATCAGCATCTGATATCTTGAACCGGATTCAGATGGACTACAAGGATACCCTCGATTACCTCTACCCATTGGTGCGACATGGAACCAAGCTGGGACTTGAGATCGAGATTGAGCTGCTATCGGAGATTGGAGATCCTCACGAGTCTTTGAAGTTCATCCATATTGCGGGCTCAAAAGGAAAGGGCTCTGTTGCTGCATTCATTTCTTCAATCTTGAAGGAAGCTGGCTACAAGGTCGGAACATTCACATCACCGCATCTGATCGATTTCACGGAAAGGATAAGGGTAGATTGGGAACCGATTCCAGAAGAGGACGTCGTCCGCCTTGTGTCCGAACTGAAACCCATAGCAGACAGGATGTCCGCAGAGTCCGTAACCAGGAGCCCATCGTTCTTCGAGATGGTCACCGCAATGGCATTCAAGTATTTCGAGGAGAAGGAAGTCGATTTTGCCGTCATAGAGGCTGGCATGGGAGGGAGGCTCGACTCCACGAACGTCATTACGCCAGTCTTGTCGGTCTTCACCCATTTGAGCATGGAGCACAGCGAGCATTTGGGGAGGTCGTTGACCCGGATTGCCAAGGACAAGGCAGGGATGGTCAAAGATGGCGTCCCAGTCGTAATGTCAGAACCTTCGGACGTAATCGAACGCGTCTGTAAAGAGAAAGGATGCGACTTGACCATTCTTGGTGAACATCTCAGCTATGGTCGAGAGTCTTTCGACACATCCGGACAGGACTTCTGGGTGGAAAATGGTGATAGAAAGAACTTCCACATCAATCTCCTGGGAAACTATCAGGTTCAGAACGCCGCGACCGCGTACGTTGCAGCAGTGAAGTTGAGGGAACTCGGGTACGAGATCTCCGACGAAGCAGTGAAGAATGGTTTTCAGAACGCCCAATGGCCAGGCCGTCTTCACATTATTCAGAAGGAGCCAATTGTAGTCATTGATTCTACACATGATTCTGACGGGGCAACCAGGCTGGTTGAGTCTCTGAAGGAACTCTTCTCATATGATGGGGTCGTAACTGTCTTCGCCGCACTGGAGGACAAGGATGTGGGAAGAATGGCATCTGTTCTCGGGCCCTTCTCAAGTCAAGTGATCTGCACCCAGGTCGACTACCACAAAGCGCTTCCGGCATCGAACGTCGAGAGAGCGTTCAAGCATAACAATGAGAATGTCATAACGATACCGTCCGTCAAGGAAGCACTGGACCTTGCACTTCAAGAAGCTAACGCTAGCGATCTGATTTGCGTCACCGGCTCAATATTCACCGCAAGCGAAGCGTTCGCCTATTTCGGAAAATCGGCTGAGGACTGAAGCTCTTCTGCAGTTGGAAGATTCATTCTGGCACCTATGGATTCTACGCATTTGGAGGCGATGATGTTCCCGATCATCCCGCATTGTTCTGAGCTCTTCCCCGAAAGGACACCATACAGAAATCCCGCAGCGAAGGAGTCGCCAGCGCCCGTTGTGTCGACAGCTTCTTTGGCAACAGCAGGAACTGAATATTCGCCTTGGCCGTCAATGATGTATGAACCTTCTCCGCCGAGCGTGATGGCCACGGTACCGCAACCCAATCCCAGGAGTTCTCTCGCTCCTTTGGGGTATTCCTTCCCGGTCAGCCCTTCCACCTCCGCCTTGTTCATGAAAAGGAAATCGCTCTTCTCCAGCATCAGTTTCAACGCGTCCAGTCCCCTATCGATGTACAGCGCCCCCGGGCATAGTGATATCTTCACCTTTCCTGCCAATGACCCGATGATATCTTTCTGGATATTGAACTGGTCATCACCTACGAACGAGCTCAAGTGGGCGATCTTGCACGCAGCCAGATAGTCCATGTCGACCATTTCAGCCGTCAATTCGTTGTTCGCTCCAGGAGAAACATATAACGCCCGTTCACCGCTCTTATCGATAAAACCGACCACGATGCCAGTGCGAACATCCTTCAATGTGGTTATCTTGAAGACGTCAGCTCCCACCCTCTCGAAATCCTGTTTGAGCTCTTCCCCTTCGTGGTCCATCCCGATGGCACCGACGAATCCACAGTTGATCCCGAGCTTGCCCAGCGCGAAGATCGTATTCGCGGCGGAACCTCCGGGAGCACCTTTCTGATCAATGATATGGACCTCTGTATCCCCCTCGGCCAGTTTCTCCACCTTGAAAAGCCGATCGAAGTTCAGGGCGCCAAAGCCCACGACGTCAACCATACAAATTCTCCTAGCCTAATTTCCCCGCCTGACCTCTGACGACTTTCCGGACCTTCTTGTGGACCTTCACGATGTCGTCCAGGTCCTTCCTGCCTTCCAGCACGTGGTAGTACGGGTCCTCGTCCGAGCTTTCCTTTTCAGAGACCGCTTTCAACACCGCGTCCTTTCCTCCCGTTTCCCAGCTGTCCGTGATCAGCGACAGGTTCCTCATGTCGTGCGTGGCCAATGAGACCGAACCATAGGGAAGCGCATACTCGTTGCCGTTGAATGCCACTGCCAGGCCTCCCTCGTCCTTAATGAACTGAAGCATCCTCATGTCCGTGATGCTGTCTCCTACCGCGATCGCACCTGATATGTCTTGTCCATCCCTCTCGGCCAGCTCTTTCATCGCAGTGACCTTTCTCGCGCCTCCGCAGACGTTCATGTCGGTCAGGATCTTCCCCACGTTCACATTTGGCAGTTCCTTGAAGAAGAAATCGTCCAGCCTTGTCTTGATTGAGACCTCGTCGTTCGGTGGCCAAAGCTTGAGTATGTCCTCCTCTGCCTTGAGAATGGGTTTGTAGTCCTCTCCTCCGAACTCCTTCAGATAGTCGTCCAGGGGGAACTTCGTGCACTTTACCTCTTCTTCATCTATTCCCAATTGACCTGCAATGTTGTAGGCGTGTTGTTCGTAACTGGTCGAGATTATGTAAACGCTCCAATCATGTTCCTTGAGGTGATTGATCATCCGCTTGATGCCCCTCAGGAGAAAGGCCTCCTTGGAAACGTCGAATATCTCCTCCTCACCGATACCGTGCGCCACCAGGAATGGAGCGATGAGTGAGAGCGTGTCCCCGGCCTCGTAGTTCGGCCGGTTCTCCAGGGCCAAAATGTCGTCGTACTTGCTGATGACCTCGAAGATCTCGTGACCGTTGGGAACGAGTCCAAAGACCTCGTATGCATTGTCCTGAGCAGATATCGGCCCCTCCAAATCAAAGAACGCCACTTTGCTCATTGCGGGTTGATTGCTTTCAAAACTAAATAGTTGTTGACGTAAGGATTTTAAGCCCAATGGCATTTAAGGTGATGACGCCCTTGAAGGCGGCAGAAAGTGGCATTGTTTTTGCCGTTTCCAGCCACGGAATCCAGGAAATGGCAGACCGAACTAGACCCGAGGAAGGTGGAACCAAGCTCATGAACGAGCAAGACTCTGTCGGAGAGGGAACTGACGCGAAGGCGAGGGGGTGGTTGAGGACCCTTGGACTTGAGAGACGACGTTTCTTTCCTCTTGACCTATCGTCATCTGCACTCATAGTCGTCGACATGCAGGACTTCTTCTTGGATGAGCGATCTCACGGTTACATCCCGGATTCAAAGGCGGTCATACCCAATGTCCAGTCCATGATCCAGTCGTTCCGGGAGAAAGGCATGCCGGTCATATTCTCTTGGCACGGGCACAGGGAAGGGGAGGACCTGGGGATGGAAGGGAAGTGGTGGGCGGATCCGTTGATGGAGACCGACCCCTTGACCAGGATATCGGATTCGATGCCCATCGAGGATTCTGATATCGTCATTCACAAGAACCGGTACAGCGTCTTTCACCGCACAGATCTGGATCAGAAGCTCAGAGAGAAGGGCGTGGAGAAGGTGGTGATCACGGGGGTTGCCACTCATATCTGCTGCGAGACGACCGCTAGGGCTGCGTTCATGAAGGATTATGAGGTGTACTTCGTCATCGATGGTACGGCCACTTGGAACGAGGAATTCCATCTAGCAAGTCTGAGAACGACTTCAGACGCGTTCTCTGTTCCTGTGACGACAAAAGAAGTGCTGGAGGCTCTGGGACAACATGGTTAGAGATGTTGTGATAGTGGGGGCAGGTCCGGCCGGAATATCCGCTGCGGTCTACCTGCAGAGGGTTGGATATAGCCCTCTGGTCTTCGAGAAGGACCGGGTCGGAGGGCTTCTGATGAACGCCAATCTGGTAGAGAACTACCCCGGTTTTCCGGAAGGAATCGGCGGAACAGAGTTGGTCGACCTCTTCAGTGAACATCTCAAGAGCCAGGGCGTTGAGATTAAGCATTCAGAGGTCACTGAGGTCAAACAAGAGAAAGGTCATTTCACAGTCGTAACACCTGATGGCGATACCGAATCCAGAATCGTCCTGATTACAATTGGAACTAAACCAAAAGAGGCTGGAATACCTGGAGAGAATGAGCTCAAAGGGACCAGATTGTTCTACGAAGTTCGGGAGATTCCCGAGAGGGATGAGAAGGATTTCATTATCATTGGCGGTGGTGACGCCGCTTTCGATTACGCATTGAACCTCTCCAAGGGCGCTGGGAAGGTCGATATCGTTTGCAGGTCCACGAGTCCAAGCTGTATTAGTCTTCTAAAAGAAAGGGTCCAACAGGCCCCTAACATCACCTTCCACAAGGAAACCTCCTCAGAGTCTCTGTCAGAGGCCGATGGAAAGGTGAAGCTCTCATGCAAGACCCCAGAGGGGGAAAAGGAGTTCGATGCGGATTACGTTCTCATAGCCTGTGGAAGAGAGTCCCGCTGGCTGGATGTGAAGGGGTTGGAGTCAGTTTCCTCAATAGGCAACATGACCAGAACCACGGTTCGGGGTCTGTTCGTTGCAGGGGATGTGAAGCAGGGAGATCACAGGCAGGTGGGAATAGCCGTGGGCGATGGCGTCCAGGCGGCGATGTCAATTGCGGATTATCTTGAAAGAGGTGAAGAGAAGTGAAAGTGGTGGCCAGTTATGGTAAGGAAGATCTTGCGAAGGTCTACGTCGCTCAGATGAGGGACGACCCTAGATACTTGGTGGAATTCGTTGAATCACTGCAGCCTCCGGTCCCACGGGACGAGAAGTGGGTCCTGATAATATCATCTTCGTACGGTTGCCAGATGAAATGCCTGATGTGCGACGCTGGCGGTGAGTACCATGGCAAGCTGACAGAGGAGGAGATACTGGCTCAGGTCGACTACATGGTCAAGAGACGCTTCCCGGATGGAAAAGTCCCCACGCCCAAGTTCAAGATACAGGTCGCAAGGATGGGGGAGCCTTCGTTGAATCCTGCTGTTCTAGGCGCTCTCAGGAGACTGCCAGTAATGCTTGATGCACCCGGTTTGATGCCTTGTGTCTCCACGATCGCTCCCAGAGGGAGAGATGAGTTCTTTTCGGAACTGATCAAGATCAAGAACGAGCTGTACGGAAACGGAAGATTCCAACTGCAGTTCTCTATCCATACCACGGACAACGGAAAGCGGGACCGATTGATCCCTGCGAAGAAGTGGGGCTTAGAGGACATCGCCAGGTTCGGAGAGGAGTATTATCGAGAAGGGGACAGGAAGATCACCCTCAATTTCGCGGTGGCAAAGGATTACCCGGTCGATTCAGGTGTAATCAGGGAGCACTTCGACCCGGGCGTCTTCTTCATCAAGATCACGCCACTGAACCCCACCCTGAACGTCGCCAAGAACGAGCTCAGCTCTGCCATTGTCCCTCATATATTGGAATCTTCGAAAGGCATAGTCAACGATTTCGAGTCCGAAGGGTTTGATGTATTGCTGAGCATAGGCGAACTGGAAGAGAATGACATCGGCTCCAACTGCGGGCAGTTCGTTAGCGTTCTGAGGGAATCGGGCTACGAGATCAGGGATGGCTACGACACGGGCAAGTACGAGATAGACTAGTAAACGAACAGAAAGTTTTTCCAATGGCTAGTTCATTGCCCATGCAGATATCCATGTTGAAGATAGGTTGGTTCTCAACGGGGAGGGACGAAGCGGCCAGAGATTTGCTGAAGACCGTCGTGGACAAGATCAAGGACGGGACTATTGACGGAGAGATCGCATTCGTGTTCTGCAATAGGGAGAGGGGCGAAGCTACTGAAAGCGATAGGTTCCTGAATCTGGTCGAAGGCTACGGATTTCCGATTGCGATTGCGTCCTCCAAGGATTTCAAGCCCGAGATGAGGAAGGAAAGCAGGAAGGATCAGAACATCTTGAGGCAGTGGAGAATAGAGTACGACGAGGAGATCGAGAAGGTCATTGGTCAGTATGACTGGGATCTGGGTGTCCTCGCTGGTTACATGCTGATCGTAGGTGAGGAGTTCTGTCAGAAGCATTCGTTGATCAATCTTCATCCTGCAACTCCGAATGGCCCAAAGGGAAGCTGGCAGGAGGTCATCTGGGAGCTCATTGAGAACAGGGCCGAGAGAACGGGCGTGATGATGCACTTAGTGACCGCGGAGCTCGATCGTGGACCAGTCATTACATATTGCGATTTCCCCATCATCAGTGGAGCGTTCACGGATTTGTGGGCTGCGATGGAACATAAGCTGGAAACAAAGACGGTTGCTGAGATCGAGAAGGAAGAGGACGAAAAGGAGCCCTTGTTCTTGGAGATAAGGAAGCATGGGCTGATTCGTGAGTTCCCGTTGATCGTACATACCATCAAGCAGTTCGCTGACGATAATCTGAGGATTGAGAGTGGGCAGCTCGTGGCAGAAGGAGAAACACTGACTGGTGGCTATTGTCTCAGCGATGACATAGATGAGACTATTGACGTGAAGGATCTATGATTGGGTAGCTTACGTCATGGAATCCATAATGTCAGAACGTTTTTATTCCACAACATTGTTGACCCTCTTTAGTCACAGAGGAGGGACTTCGATTCCGGTTATCTCCGCGAGTATCTTGACTTTGATCGGTTTTGCCTTATTCAAGAGGAAGGCGAAAGGTACCCAGGCATCAGAGAACCTGCCGTGGCAGGGTCGAATCTCGATATACTCCCATATAGAGAGCCATATTGACTCAGAAGGACGAGTCACCGAGGAAGGGGACAAGCTCCCGGACGCTGGTATTGGGGACAAGCCGGGAGACATGTGGGTCTCTGGTGGATTGGACGGGTCCTATGGACATCACGTGGGCGGAGGTTCTGATACAAGATTAGCAGCAAAGGTATTTGGATTGGCTACCGAGATTTCCAAGAAGGACAAGCTGGCGAAGAAGGTACAGCTGTACAATCTACTGGCCGAAGATCATACAGTGATGTTTCTTGATCCAGCACTTGAACGCATTGTCAATTCCCGAATTTCACCCAAGCCAAAACTGCATGAATATGCTCGTTGGCTAGCCAAAAGGGCACCTGACAGAGGAGCTGTGAAATTCGGAATTGCCCTGCTCGGAATCATCCGAGACCGTTCCGACTTGGAGACAGTCAGACTGTTAGGCAAGCATGACGAGTTCACATTGTATTCTGCTGTCGCAATATCAAATATGTTAGATGACCCAACTCAGGAGCTCTGGCAATTAGCCCAGCAAGTGGATGGATGGGGAAAGATCCATTTAGTTGAGCGAGTGGCAGAAACTGAGGACCCCATTATCCAAGAATGGTTACTCAGGGAAGGGTACAAGAACAGGGTCAGTAATGAATACTTGGCCTACGTCTGCGCGAAGAACGGGAATCTTCGGTCGGCGATGTCGAGGGAAGACATCGATGATGAACTCCTTGAATCTGCTGGAGAGATCATACAAGCTCTCATCGAAGGAGGGCCAGCCGAAGATATGAACGATTACGAAGATGGGATCTTTGTCGTGGAAAGCTATCTGAACCAGATGCAGACGAGAGCTGATAAATTACGTGATCTCATAGCAGTGGACAAGATTAGATCGTTTCTCAAATACATCGAGGAAGGCAGGAAGGGTCTAGTCGATTTGGAGCACAAGGAAGACATTCCGGAAGGGATGGTCAAACTCATCTCGGACGGCAGACTGAAATCGTTCGTGGATGATTTTGACAAGGACAAAGAGAATCTCGAAGTAATGGGTTGGACGGAATCCAAACGGGCGTTTCTCATGGAGGTTGCCGTGTCCGTAATCTCTCAGCCCAAATGGGAGGAGAGAGTGAGAGATTACCTGTCAAGAAAGGACGACATCGATGTTTACATCTTGAGTCAATCTTCGGAGATAGTTGGTATGGACATCTGGGAGGAACAATGTGAAATG
This sequence comes from Methanomassiliicoccales archaeon, assembly GCA_030593295.1. Classification (GTDB taxonomy): domain Archaea; phylum Thermoplasmatota; class Thermoplasmata; order RBG-16-68-12; family SOIM01; genus JAGLME01. Next base: position 23,466 of record JAUVHO010000028.1, read on the forward strand.
CTTCGAGAGGACCCACTCAACTCCGGGCTTTGGTATCACGTTGCGAAAGGTGCAAATGAAGCCAGGATGCAGAAGGTGATCGACCTAGCTCAGGAACTGCTTCCGCTGGTCAAGATTGCCAGAGGTCCATCAATGGACATATTGCAGGGGGAAGATTTCATGATAAGCTCGTCTCTGGAATGGATTCTACAGGAGCTCGGGAAACACCCAACCCAAGGCTATCAGTTGGTGGAAGTTGGCATAAGGTGTTCAGGAATCAGGACAAGAAATGCGGCCCTGCAGGTCCTTTCCAAATGGGGCAGAGACAACTGGGAACCTGAGGTTGAGGGTTTGTTGAGGAAAGCATTGTCTGAAGAGCCTGACCGTGATGTGAGAGTCCACATCAAGAATGTTCTAAGGGGAAGATCCTCAGAGTAGTCTTTTGACAGAGTGACAGTCATGATGCCAAATCACTCGTCATACAATCAATCAACTTTATCTATCCGACACCTTTTCTCATACCCAAGGTTCGCATGTCCAAGAAAGTGATTGTCAAGTTCCTGCCAGATGACAAGGAGATTGAGGTGAAGAAGGGAACAAGCATCATGGAGGCGGCCATATCCGTCGGCGTCTACATCGATTCTATCTGCGGTGGGAGAGGAAGGTGCGGCAAGTGCAGGATCTTGGTTGAAAAGGGCAGTCCGAGGTCGGAACCGACCGACGTTCTGAAGAAGGGCGACCTCGATAGGGGCTACCTCCTTGCATGCGAGACTTTCGTTGAGGATGACACTCGGATTATGGTTCCTGAAGAGAGCCGCCTCGGACTTCACCAGATACTCAAGAGCAGCGAGATCGAAGCTGTCACCGAATTGAATCCACTCGTTCGCAAGCAATATGTGGAACTTGATCCGCCCACGCTGGAGGACAACATCAGTGATCTGTCCAGGTTAGAGAGAGCACTGGAAGAGAGGGAGATCTGCGACACCTGCGTTTCATTACCACTTCTAAAGAACTTCAGCAAGGTCCTCAGGAAGAAGGACTGGAAGGTCACTCTCACCTTTGCCGATGCTGGAAAAGTAAGCACCGTGGTGGACATCGAAAGTGGGAATACCACGAGCGACCTCCACGGGATCGCGGTGGACATCGGCACAACGACGGTGGTCGTGGAACTAGTGGACCTTCTGACAGGTGAAGTACTGGACTGCGAAGCGGACTACAACAAGCAGGTGATGTTCGGAGAGGATGTTCTCACCAGGATACTATATGCAACCGAAGAGGAGGAGGGCCTTCCCAACCTGAAGAAAGCGATTGTAAGCACCATCAACTACCTCATAGGGATTCTCGCAAAGCGCAACGGACTGAGGAGAAGGGACATCCATTTCATGACCGCTGCCGGCAACACCACCATGACACATCTGTTCCTTGGATTAGACCCCGCCCAGATAAGGATGGACCCATACATTCCAGTAGCGAACAACATACCCTTCGTAAGGGCCAGGGAGACCGGGATCAAGATCAACGGGCACGGATACGTCTATTGCCTTCCTGGGAGGAGCAGCTACGTCGGGGGAGACATAACCGCGGACATCCTTTCGACCGGGATGCACAAGAAGGACGAGCTCGCCTTGCTGATAGATGTGGGTACGAACGGTGAGGTCGTTCTGGGGAACAAGGATTGGATGGTCTCTGCTTCATGTTCTGCCGGCCCCGCATTCGAAGGTGGGGAGGTGGACTTTGGCATCAGGGCAACCACCGGTGCAATAGAGCGGGTCACTCTCACACCTGACTTGGACGTGAAATACCAGACGATCGGCAACGTCAAACCCAAAGGCATCTGCGGTTCGGGATTGATAGACCTGCTCGCGGAGCTCTTCATGCACGGAGCGATGAACAAGGCTGGGCAACTGGAATCGAATGGAAGCGCCAGGATCAGGGACGGTGAAGAAGGAAAGGAGTTCGTGTTCGTCTGGGCTAAGGACACCAAGATCGACAAGGACATGGTGGTCACCGAAGTGGACATCAAGAACATCATGAGGACGAAGGCGGCCGTTTTCGCTGCTTGTTCACTGTTACTCAAATCAATGGACCGGAAGTTCGACGAGCTCGAGAGGTTGTACGTCGCGGGCGGCTTCGGAAACTACCTGGATGTGAGGAAATCCGTTTACCTGGGTCTTCTGCCTGACGTAAGCACGGATATCTACAAGTTCATTGGCAACGGCGCAGTTGCCGGATCCAGACTGGTTCTCCTGGACAGCAGCAAGTTGGACGAGGCAAAGGAGATAGTGAGGAAGATGACTTACATCGAGCTGAGCGTCAACCCCATGTTCTACAACGAGTTCACCTCGGCCCTGTTCTTCCCTCACACCGATCTGGATTTGTTCCCGAGCGCCAAGGAGTTGATACTTTAGCATCCTTCATACCGAACTGTGCCACTTTATCCGTCGGAAGTTTACCTCATCTGGACCCGGTCGCAGCCTGCGAACTGATTCTGAAGAAGTGTCCTGAGATCCCGGCTTGGCCCCAGCTCCCCAACCTGAGTTTCCGTGAGAGCATGTACGTTCAATATGCCTACGATCTGCCGGGGATCGTCCTGGATGACGTTCGAGAGCTGGTCTATGTTGACGCTGACAGGTTGGACCCGACCGGCTTGGAGGAGTTCTTGCTTAATGTAGAGAACGAAGAACTGGATTACTTCGCTTATGAGCAGGAGTACTTCGCGGGGTTCTTCGAGATGCTCAGGCTGGTTAAAGACAACCAGAACCTCAAGATGCTAAAAGGACAGGTCACCGGACCGCTCAGCCTGGGACTGAAGATCACGGACAAAGAGAAACAGGCCATCGTGTACGACGAGACCTTTGCCGACATCTACGTCAAGTATCTGAGGATGGAGGCGAAGTGGCAGCAGAAGGCCCTTGCGGAGGTGTTTCCCGAGACTCTGGTGGTCTTTGACGAGCCGTACATGAACATGTTCGGTTCGGCCTTTCTCAGCATGGGTGAGGAGGAGGTCCTGGATCTGATAGCAAGGGTAACCGACGGGATCCCCGGATTGCTGGGAATCCACTGCTGCGGGAACACGGACTGGGGAGTGATGATCGAAACCGGGGTGGATGTCCTATCCCTGGACGCCTATGCTGTAGGGGAAGTCCTGGCCTTATATCCGGACGATGTCCGAGGATTTCTGGACAGGGGCGGGATCATTGCGTGGGGGATAGTGCCTTCGATAGCCGATGATTTCTCTAAAGAAACCAAAGAACAACTGCTCGACAAGCTCGAAAAAACGATGGGTTTACTAACAAAAAGGGGAATAGAACTAGACGCAATGCTAAAACAGTCCATCATATCGCCTTCATGCGGATTGGGAGGAATGTCCGAAGCGATGGCAGAGGACGCACTGGAAGTAACCAAGTGGATATCCGATTCTCTGAGGAAGAAACACGATCTGGAGGTCTAGCGTGAAGACACTGGCAGTTTCAGGAAAAGGTGGCGTGGGCAAGACAACGTTGTCTGCGCTTCTCGTCAAGCTCCTAAGCAAGAAGAAGGTGGTTCTGGCGGTCGACGCGGACCCCAACACCAACCTCAACATACCTCTGGGCGTGGACGTGGAAAAGACAATTGGAAAGCTAAGGGAGGACATTCTCGACGATCCGAAGGCAATCCCTGATGGAATGTCCAAACAAGAGTACATCCAGTACCAGCTGCAGATGACAATCATAGAAGGCGCCAAGTTCGACCTGATCGCCATGGGCAGGCAGGAAGGACCTGGATGTTATTGCTACATCAACAACCTTCTGCGTGTTTTCATGGACAGTCTTGCGGAGAAGTATCCCTATGTCATAATAGACAATGAGGCGGGCATGGAGCACCTGAGCCGGAGGACGACCAATGACACCGATGTCCTCTTCATAGTCTCGGATGCCACCCAGACCGGCGTGATAACCGCCACAAGGGTGAACGGGATGACCGAGGAACTCAACCTGAACACCGGTAAGACGGTCCTGATACTGAACAAGGTCCACGAGGTCCCTGAACATCTGGAGGAGGTCGTATCTCAAGGCGGGTTCGACCATGTCTTCACCATGCCGGCGGACAGGGCGATAACCCGATTCATCTCTGAAGGTAAGTCCCTGATGGACCTTCCGGAGACGAGCCCAGCATACATCAAGATCAAGCAGATCACAAAAGAGATCAATGTCTGAAGGGAGCAGTTTCTAACGGGGAATGGAATGATCAACATATCTTTCGATGAACCGGCACGTGGCAAGAAGATCGTTGCCGCGATCAATTCTGCATGCAAACGGCTGGAGGGCGTCGATTTTGCCTACACGCCGTACCAGATACATTACAAAGGAGAGGCATCGGAGAAGCAGTGGTTCTATGACAACATGGAACTGATCATGTCCTCCACATCTCTCAAGGTCATGGCAGACGGCACACAGAGGATGGATGCGGAGAGCATCTATTCGAGCATCACGCTCTCGCCAAAGGATGATGACGAATCCAAACTGGTCAGTGAGCTCCTGAAGGATTTCAAGACCCTCTTGAAAGCTGAGATCAGCAGGCCGTTCGAAGAGATCGCTCCTTCTCCCGAGATATCGTCCAAGAAGGAGACCGTCAAGATTCCCAAGCTCACAGAGGAGGAAGAGGGGAGGATTAAGGACGGCAACATCCACATACTGACGATAGTGCAGGGAGAATATGGTGAGAGGATCACCAAATACATCGCGGACAGGGGACCAGATAGCTGGGAAGTGTCGACCATAACGCTTGAGAAGGACCTTCCGGACATGATAGATGACCCTGCGGAATTCTTACCTCCCGACATTCCCAAGGCGGACCTGTTGCTGCCCATGCAGGAGGAATCGGCCGCCGCTCAATTGATAGTCGATATCGCCGAAGCCGCACAGGTACGGGGCGTGATAGCCCCTATTGACAACAGTGACTGGCTTCCGGAGGGCATGAAGAACCAGATCAAGAGGGATCTGGACGAGAGGGGGATCAAGAGCGTCTTTCCAAGGCCGTTCTGCATTCTGGATGAAGTGGGGGACGTCCTGATAGACCAGTTCGCCAAGCGTTTCGGCAGGCCCAAGCTGACTTTGAAGTGGGAGAACGACAAGATTACCGAAGTGGACATCCTGGTGGATGCCGCATGTGGCTCCGCGAAATTCGTGGCAGAGAAGCTCATCGGCATTTCACTGGACGAAGCTGTTGAGAAAGCTGGCCTCGCACACCATCATTTTCCATGCTTGGCGGCCATGAAGGTGGAGCCGGACCTCGAGGACACCTTGATGCACGTTTCCGGACTCCAGATCAAGATGGCTGTCGACAAGATACTTGAACCTGAAAGAAAGAAGAAAGTGGTGTACGTCGACCCGGACACCTTCTGACGGGTCAGCTCGGCCATTCCTTGAGGAACTTGGGGAGACCTGAGGAATCCCTTGGACCCACGACGATGTCCCAACCCGACTTTTCCTGCAACTTGCCGCTCATTCTGGACACCTGACCGGGTATTATCAGCTTCTTCTGACTGACCTTCTCTTCTATTCCCGTCTCCTTGACCAAGTCTGCCGCGATCTCTGCGTTGAACTTGTCCGCGGCGAACGCGGTCATCACCGAGAGACCTTCTGAATCTGCCACCAAGAGATAGCTGGGAACCTTGCTGGTCTCGATGTCGCCACTTACCGTGAAGTACGTCAATGAGAAGTTGGTCGTGATCAACACTGGGGACTCCGGAGTCGGAGAACCGATCTCGTAGATTCCAGGCTTGACCTGTATCGGCTTCTGCGGGTCGGTGAATATGTTCTGTCTCAGGGTGAGAAGCGGATACATCATCGGTACCTCGGCTTCGTCGAATGCGATCACAGATGCATACTTCATGGTTCCAAGAGCTGTAATGATGCCCACATCCTCGGTTGCGCCCTCAACAAGGACGAATGTTGGATAACCGAACGGTCTGAACTTCTTCTTCACTGCAAGCCTTCTGATTATCGTGAGGTTTCGGAGCATGTCACCCAGGTTAGCGGGGCCGAAGTCCAAGAGCATGTCCTCTACCCCCGCAGCCTTCACCTTCTCAACCAGGTCTGCCAGATCGTCAAGTGAAGTTGTCTCTCTGACCACCAATGAACATCCATTCTCCTTAGCCACAGCAGCCATTTTCTCGTAGTTCTCGGGTGTCGCAGCATGCAGGAGAGGCTTCCTATCAGCCACCGCCTTTGCCCCTTCGGCCATGACGTCTGGATTCTCGGAAACCAGGAGCAAGGGTAGATCGGTCTGCGAAGCCACTTCTTGGACAACCGATGCGAAGGTCGCCGGGTCGTTCGATGTCGCTTTGACGCCGACCATATCCATGCCCATGATCTGACCTACTCTGTCAAATGTGAGAGCCTTGAGATGCTCAACCTTCTGTTTCCTATCCTCGGGGCTGGCAGTGTCGTCTATCAGCAATACGAATGCAGTGGGATGGAAGAACTTCTTCTCGTGTCTGAACAGCTCCGTCTCGTCACCCACTTCTACGACGTGATCTCCACTTCCAATCTTCACCAAGCGGATCGGAGGTGCCGCCGAAGCCTCAAGGAACTCCTTCGCCTCTTCGGAGACGTCGGGACACTTGTCCAGGCTGACCTTCTTGTTGGCCAGTTGCATTGCGAATGCCAAGCATGTGGGGAAACCGCAGTCTCCGCAGTTGGTCTTGGGAAGTTTCTGGAATATCTCAAGCGCAGATGCCATTATGCTCCACCTCCCACGAGTTCGCCTATGGATTTTCTGACCATCGCCAGGGCCTCAGGATGCCTCATTATCAACATGTCAGCTCCTGCCACAAGTGCCGAAGTTCCGGTCGCCGCCTCCCAGAAGACGACCCTCTTCTTTGGATC